>NZ_JAPSIW010000239.1:0-1759 GCF_031178505.1 Streptomyces sp.
TTGGCGGAGTTGATCAGCTTCGCCTCGTACGAGGAGAAGGCGTCGTCCCAGGCGGCCGGGTCGGTGCCGCGGTCGTCGCTCGGCTCCACGACGCAGCGCATCGGCAGCTCGAAGGCGCGCGCGAAGGCGAAGTCGCGGGAGTCGTGCGCCGGGACCGCCATGATCGCGCCGGTGCCGTAGCCCATCAGGACGTAGTCGGCGATGAAGACGGGGACCCGCTCACCGCTGACCGGGTTGGTCGCGTACGCGCCGGTGAAGACGCCGGTCTTCTCCTTGGCGTCGGCCTGGCGCTCGACGTCGGACTTGGAGGCGGCCTGCTTGCGGTAGGCGTCGACGGCCTCGGCCGGGGTGGCGTGACCGCCGGTCCACACCGTGTGGGTGCCCTCGGGCCAGGCGGCCGGGACGATCTTCTCTACCAGGTCGTGCTCGGGGGCCAGCACCATGTAGGTCGCGCCGAACAGCGTGTCCTGGCGGGTGGTGAAGACGGTGATCGCGCCGGCGTCGCCGACCTGGAAGTCGACGCGGGCGCCCTCGGAGCGGCCGATCCAGTTGCGCTGCTGCAGCTTGATGGCCTCGGGCCAGTCCAGGCCGTCCAGGTCGTCCAGCAGGCGGTCCGCGTAGGCGGTGATGCGCATGTTCCACTGGCGCAGCTTGGCCTTGAAGACGGGGAAGTTGCCGCGCTCGGAACGGCCGTCGGCGGTGACCTCCTCGTTGGCCAGGACGGTGCCCAGGCCGGGGCACCAGTTGACCGGGGCGTCGGAGGCGTACGCCAGGCGGTACTCGCCCAGGACGTCGGCGCGCTCGGCCGCGGTCAGCGCGCTCCACTCACGGCCGCCGGGAACCTCGCGGGTACCGTTCTCGAACTGCTCGACCAGCTCCGCGATCGGCCGGGCCTTGCGGGCCTCGGTGTCGTACCAGGAGTTGAAGATCTGCAGGAAGATCCACTGGGTCCACTTGTAGTAGTCCGGGTCGATCGTGGCGAACGACCGGCGCTTGTCGTGGCCCAGACCCAGCCGCCGCAGCTGGGCCTTCATGTTCTCCATGTTGGCCTCGGTGGAGACACGCGGGTGCGTGCCGGTCTGCACGGCGTACTGCTCGGCCGGCAGGCCGAAGGCGTCGAAGCCCAGGGTGTGCAGGACGTTGTGCCCGTTCATGCGCGCGTGGCGGGCGAAAACATCCGTGGCGATGTAACCCAGGGGGTGGCCGACGTGCAGGCCCGCGCCCGAGGGGTACGGGAACATGTCCATGATGAACTTCTTGGGCCGGGCGGCGACCTCGGGGTCGCCCGCCAGGTCACCGGTGGGGTTCGGAGCCTCGTACGTGCCGTCGGCGTCCCAGAAGTCCTGCCAGCGTGCCTCGATGTCGGCGGCCATGGCCGCCGTGTAGCGATGCGGTGCCGCCGTCTCGGCGGCCGTATTGGTCTCGGTCATGGTCCTTGAAGCTCCATCGATCGTCTCTGCCCACTGCCACGAACTGCCACGAAATGAAAAATCCCCTCGCACAGGAGGGGACGCCGCGCCGACTCCGACGGATGTCTGTGACCGCCGGGACTGATCAGCGCGGCTCGATAAGCAGGAGGCGTACGGCACGCATGGCGCCAGGGTACCGCAGGGCCCACAACGGCCGCACCGAATGTCCGCCGCCCGGACGGCCACGGCGCGGCCCACGAAGAGGCGCGACCTGCACGGAAGGCGGCACACGAAGAAGCGGGCCACCCGGAACGGGTGGCCCGCGTATTGAAGGTGGATGAAAAGATAAA
>NZ_JAPSIW010000239.1:1769-8885 GCF_031178505.1 Streptomyces sp.
CGCCCCGTTTGGCGCCACACTAATACGCGGCCCACCACATCGGGTTGGCCCGCTTCTTCACTGTGGAGCTAAGGAGAATTGAACTCCTGACCTCCTGCATGCCATGCAGGCGCTCTACCAACTGAGCTATAGCCCCTTGCTGTTTCCGTCTCCGCTCCGGTTTCCCTCGCGGCGACAGACAGAACATTAACCGGCTCCCCGGCAGATCTCCAAATCGGTTCTCCGGGGGCCTCTGACCAGGCGGGTAGGGTCGCCGACTGTGTCCGTCTCCGTGCTGTCGAAAACCCGCCCCCGGCCCTGGCCCCTGGTCACCGCCGCGGCGGCCTGCCTGCTCTCCTTCACGGCCTTCTGGGTGGCGCAACGCCTCGCCCACGTGAACATGCTCGACGTGATGGTCTACCGCGCCGAGGCCGAGACGCTGCGGGCCGGAGGCGACCTGTACGCGATGCGCGCCACCTCGGCGAACCTCGGCATGACGTACCCGCCCATCGCCGCCGTGCTGTTCCTGCCGCTGACCTGGGTGAGCGTTCCGGTGATGCGGACGCTGTCGACGGCGGGGAACCTGCTGCTCGTGATCGCCCTGGTGCGGCTGTCGCTCCAGCTGGTGCGCCCGGCCCTGGCGCGCGCCGGGGCCCGTACGGACCTGTGGCGCACGACGCTGTGGGTGGCCGCCGTCGTGGTGTGGTGCGAGCCGGTGTGGACGACGCTGCGCTACGGGCAGATCAACCTGCTGGTGGCGGTGGCGGTGCTGTGGGACCTCACCCGTCGCGAGGGGAGCCGCTGGGCCGGGCTCGGGATCGGTCTGGCGACCGCGGTGAAACTCACACCGGGGCTCTTCGTGGTGCTGCTGCTCGCGGCCGGTCTGCTGCTGTGGCGCCGCGACCGCGGGACGAACCCGTGGCTGCGGACGGCGCTGACGGCGACCGGATGGTTCCTCGCCGCGACCCTGGCCGCGGTGGTGGCCCTGCCGGCCGACTCCCGCACCTTCTGGACGCGGACCCTGTTCGAGACCGGGCGGGTCGGCCACGCCGAGGAGACCGCCAACCAGTCCCTGAGCGGGGTCCTCGCCCGGCTGATGCACACCGACTCCCCCGGCGTGTGGTGGGTGCTCGCCGCCGGCGCGTTCGGCGCCGTGGCGATGACGCTGGCGATACGGGCGGCGCTGCGCGGCGACAAGGCAGTGGCCGTCGTCGTCTGCGCCTTCACCGCCCTGATGATCAGCCCGATCTCCTGGTCCCATCACTGGGTCTGGTGCGTCCCGCTGCTGATCCTGCTCGCGGACCGCTCCACGCGCGCGTGGCCGGTGACGGGCGCGGTCGCGCTGGCCTTCGCCTCGTTCGCGCTGTGGTGGGTGCCGCACGACCCGGGCCGGCCCGAACTGGACCAGAACGCGGGTCAGATGCTGCTGTCGGCGGTCTACCCGCTGACGGCGACCGCCGTTCTCGCCGGGTACGCGCTGAGCCTGCGGCGGCGTGACGCCCTGGCGGGGGGACGCGCCGGCGGCTCAGGGGAAGACGTCGGCCGCCCGGGCCCCGGCGAGGGAGAGCCGGCGGGCCGGCGCGATCACGCCGTGGCGAAGGAGTAGAACCGCTTGAGGGTGCAGTGCTCGTCGAGGAGCCGGCCGTAGATCGGCTCCCCCTCCAACTCGCGGTAGGTCTCGATCGGGTCGCCTTTTATGATCAGCGCCCGCGCGCACTCCTCGCACCAGTACTGGAAATCGGGGTTCACGGGATCCATGTCGCGGACGATGGGCGTCCCGCTGCCGCACCAGTCGCACTTCCGCCTGTGTGCACCCATCAGTCAGCTCCCGCTGTGGCCGCAGGCCGCGCACACATAGGACACCCCGCCGTCGACGCCGAACACCTGGGCCACCCTCCCGTCCGGATCCTGGTCCCCCTCCGGCCGTCCGATTCTGCCATGGCACCGCAAGAGGGTCGGCGCGCTCGGCACACCCGTCCCACCACGCCCCCGGCGCCCGGGACGACGGCAGCGTCCAGTCGTACTCCTGCCCGAGGACCAGGGGCACGGTCAGCAGGGTGACGCCGGCGGCGCGGCGGTCGGCGCTGACGAGCCCTCACCGAGGACCTGCCCGGCGATGGCCCACCAGTGTGTCCGGCGACCACGGGTTGCAGCCCGTGGCGAGCAGGCGCCGAGGAGCGGTCCGGGGCGATTGTCGGTGCCGGGGGCTTTACTGAGGGCGGGACGTGTCGTGGTCGAGGTCGTGCGCCGAGCGTGACCGCGGCCGCGTACGGGTGACGGGAGACCGCCGATGCCGGCATCCGCAGAACCCGGCAGCGGTGGGACGGGGACTCGACCATGGGGGTGTGACGACTGTGGCACCGACTCGAGCGCGCCGGCGGCCGGAGCTGGCAGCCTTCCTGCGCAGCCGCCGGGCCCGGGTGACTCCGGAGGACGTGGGCATGCCGCCGGGGCTGCGCCGCCGCACGCCCGGGCTGCGCCGGGAGGAGGTGGCCCAGCTCTCCGGGGTGGGCGTGACCTGGTACACGTGGCTGGAGCAGGGGCGGCCGATCAACGCCTCCGCGCAGGTGCTGGACGCGGTCGCCCGTACGCTGCGGCTCGACCGGCCGGAGCGGGAGCACCTCTACCGCCTCGCGGAGGTGCCGTACGAGCCGGACACGGCCACCGAACAGCTCCTCTCCGTGAGTCCGGAGATCCAGGGCATCCTCGACGCGCTGGTCCCGCATCCGGCGGTGCTCCACAACGCGCGGTACGACGTGCTGGCGACCAATTCCACCTACGCGCGGCTGTTCCTGGAGGACGCGCGGGGGGTGAGGCCGGCGCCGTCCGGGACGCCCAACGTGCTGTGGGGGCTGTTCACCGTGGCCGACGCGAAGTGCCCGGTGGTCGACCGGGAGGTGGAGCTGCCGCTGATGGTGGCCCAGCTGCGCGGCGCGTACGGGCGGCACGTCGGCGAGCCGGCGTGGGAGTCCTTCCTACGGCTCCTTTCGGAGGCCAGCCCGTACTTCGCCCGGCTCTGGCGCGGCGGTGACGTGGTGCCGCCGGGGACCAGGGTGAGGACCTTCCGGCACGAGCTGGTGGGCGAGCTCCGGATGACCTCGGTCTCGCTGTCGGTCAACGGGATGCCGGAGTGCCGGATCGTGGTCTACACGCCGCACGACGAGGAGAGCCGCCGCGCGATCGACACCTTGCGGGAGAACGGCCGGGACGGCGGTGGCTGAAGCGGGGGGGGGAACGACGGATCCCGCCCCCTTGCGGGGACGGGATCCGGTGTCTGTGGAGCTAAGGAGAATTGAACTCCTGACCTCCTGCATGCCATGCAGGCGCTCTACCAACTGAGCTATAGCCCCTCGTGTTCTTCGCGCTCCGCGCTTCGAACAAGAAGAACTTTAGCCTGTGACCTGCCAGAAAGTGAAATCCGGGTCCGCAGGCCCCTCAGGGGCCTCGGCGGGGCCCTCGGAGGTCTCAGTCGTCGTCGCCGAGGACCGGCTCGGGCAGCGTGCCGGCGTTGTGCTCCAGCAGGCGCCAGCCGCGCGCGCCCTCGCCGAGGACCGACCAGCAGCAGTTGGTGAGCCCGCCCAGACTCTCCCAGTGCCGGGCCTCCAGGCCGAGGAGCCGGCCGATGGTGGTGCGGATGGTGCCGCCGTGGCTGACCACGACGAGCGTGCCGCCGTCGGGAAGCTTGTCCGCGTGCTCCAGGACCACCGGGGCGGCCCGGTCGGCCACCTCGGTCTCCAGTTCGCCGCCGCCCCGGCGCACGGGCTCGCCGCGCTTCCAGGCCGCGTACTGCTCGCCGTACCGCTCGACGATCTCCTCGTGGGTGAGGCCCTGCCACTCCCCCGCGTACGTCTCGCGCAGCGCGGAGTCGTGGGAGACGGTGTGGCCGGTGATCGCGGCGAGTTCGGCGGCGGTGGCGGCCGCGCGCTTCAGGTCGGAGGCGACGATGGCGTCGGGGCCCAGCGCGGCGAGCAGACGGGCGGCCCGGCGCGCCTGGGCGACGCCGGTCTCCGTCAGCTCGATGTCGGTCGAGCCCTGGAAGCGGCGCTCCAGGTTCCACGAGGTCTGCCCGTGACGCCACAGAACGATGCGGCGGCCCCTGCCGCCCGTGGTGGTGCTCAGCTCAGCTCACCGTCCGCTCCGTCGGCGCCGGTGAGGGCGGCGTGCTCGGCCGCCTTGCCGCGGGTCTTCACGGCGTCCTCGGGCAGCGGGAGCTCGGGGCAGTCCTTCCACAGCCGCTCGAGGGCGTAGAAGACGCGCTCCTCGCTGTGCTGGACGTGGACGACGATGTCCACGTAGTCGAGCAGGATCCAACGCGCGTCGCGGTCGCCCTCACGGCGGACCGGCTTGGCACCGAGCTCCTTGAGCAGCCGCTCCTCGATCTCGTCGACGATCGACTTGACCTGGCGGTCGTTGGGGGCGGAGGCGAGCAGGAAGGCGTCGGTGATCGACAGCACATCGCTGACGTCGTACGCGATGATGTCGTGCGCGAGCCGGTCGGCCGCCGCCTGGGCGGCGGCGTTGACGAGCTCGATGGAGCGATCAGTGGCGGTCACAGGCAGGCTTTCGTCGGCGGTCCAGTACCCCTCCAGGGTCTCACGGACCGCCGACGGACCCGCAACGATTACGAGGCGCCCGGAACCTTGTAGTCCCGGCCGAGGACCACGGTGACGGCGGCGGCGCCGCCGGGCGTGCCCTTGGTGACCGCGCTCTCCGGCAGACCGAGGGTCTTGGCGACCTCGACGGCGGTCGCCTTCCGGGCGTCGTCGCCGTACACGACCTGCGAGGTTCCCCGGGTGCCGGTCTCCGTCGTCCCGCCGACGAAGGCGTAGCCGCCGTTGATCAGGACGGCCCGGACGGCCTCGGTGGCGTTCCTGCCGGAGGCGTCCTTCACGGAGACCCGCGGCACGCCGTCGTTCTCCGGCGGGGTGACCTTGCCGCCGAGGACGTCCTTGACCACGTCGTCGCTCGCGCCGGCGCTGAGCGTGCCGTCGGCGCCGACGGGGAGCACCGTCGTGCGGTAGTCACCGACCTTGGCGTACTCGCCCAGCTTGGCGAGGGAGGCGCCGAGGTCCTTGGCGGGCAGGGAAGGGTCGAGGATCTGGACGAGGTACTCGATGGCGGCGGTGGCGGCCTGGGGGTCGCCGGGCATCTTGCGGAGCACGCCGTACAGGACCTGCCCGAAGCGCCGGCTCTGGTCGGCCTCGGTCTCGCCGGGGGCGCGGTACGTGGCGTAGGCGACGGCGGCGGCGCCGTTGAGGGACTGCTTCTCGCCCTTCTCGACGAGCGGGGCGGCGCCCTTCCTGCGGTCGGGCACCGTGGTGTCGGTGTCGGCCTCGATGCCGCCGAGGTACTCGACGAGGTTCTCCAGGTAGGGGGTGTCGAGCCGCCAGGTGCCGGTGATCTCGGCGCCGAGGAGGTTGCCGACGGCCTCGCGGGTGCCGCTGGAGCCGTCGTCCTCGACGGACTTGCCGAGCGTGGTCGCGGCGCCCTCGCCGTCGGCGACGACGACGGCGTTGGGGAGCAGGACGGTGGTGCCCTGCTTGGTGGTGGCGTTGTCGACGAGCAGGGCGGTGGTGGTCGTGCCGCTCTTGGTGTCGTGGAGGTGGATGACGATGGTGTCCCGCTTCTGCGGGCCGGTCGCGGGGGCCGGGCCGGCCTGTTCGCGGGAGGTGCCGGGCAGCAGACCGGCGGACCAGAGGTAGCCGACCCCGCCGACGGCGGCGAGCACGAGGACGACGACGAGGGCGACGATGCGGTTGCGGCCGCGCCGACGGGCCTCCTCGCGCCGCTCGGAGCGGCTCTCGGTGAACTTGAGCCAGTCGATGACGTCCTCGGAGTCCTCGTCGGGCTCCTCGATGAACGAGAACTGCTCGGTGCGGTAGGCCCGGTCCTCGTCCTGCCCCGTCCGCCCGGGTCCGCCGGCGCGTCCGGACTCACCGGAGGCTTCCGGGGCGGGGCGCTGGCCGGGGACACCGGGGGGCGCGGCCGTGGGGGCCGCCGGCGCCTCGGGCGCGGGGCTCGCGTACGGGCCGGGGGCCGGGGCGGCCTCGGGCGGGGCGGCCGCCTGCCACTGCTGGGTGCTGCCGGTGCTGTCGTACGCGGGGTAGGCGTAGTCCTGCGGCTGCTCGGGCTGCTGGTACGGGGCCTGCTGGGCGTACGGGTCGTACGCCGGCTGCTGCACCGGCTGTCCGTACGCGTCGTAGGCGTAGCCCTGCTGGGCGGCGTACGGGTCGTAGGGCTGCTGCTGCGCCTGCTGCGGGACCTGCTGCTGGTACACCGGCTGCCCGTACGCGTCGTAGCCGATGATCTGCGGCTGCGGATGGTACGGGTCGTACGGGTTCTGCTGATCGTTCACCGGTGCCCCTCCCCGGGACTCACTCGCCGCGGTACAGCTGGCGCTTGTCGATGTAGCGGACCACACCGTCCGGGACCAGATACCAGACGGGGTCGCCCTTCGCGACCCGGGCGCGGCAGTCGGTGGAGGAGATGGCGAGCGCGGGCACCTCGACCAGCGAGACGCCGCCCTTGGGCAGGCCGTCGTCGGTGAGGTCGTGGCCCGGCCGGGTGACACCGATGAAGTGGGCGAGCGAGAAGAGTTCCTCGGCGTCGCGCCAGGTGAGGATCTGCGACAGCGCGTCCGCCCCGGTGATGAAGAAGAGGTCGGAGTCGCTGTTGAGGGAGCGCAGGTCCCGAAGGGTGTCGATGGTGTACGTGGCGCCGCCGCGGTCGATGTCGATCCGGCTGACCGAGAACTGCGGGTTCGAGGCGGTGGCGATGACCGTCATCAGATAGCGGTCCTCGGCCGGCGACACGGCCTTGTGACTCTTCTGCCAGGGCTCCCCGGTCGGCACGAACACCACCTCGTCGAGGTGGAACAGGGCGGCCACTTCACTGGCCGCCACCAGGTGTCCGTGGTGGATCGGGTCGAACGTCCCGCCCATCACGCCGAGTCGGCGCTTGCCGCGGCCGCCAGTAGGCACTTCCTGCTCTCCCATGCGTGCAGAGCCTACTGGCACGGCGGCGGACACCGGATCGGCGGTCTTCCGGCTCAGCGGTCGCGGTTGAAGCGGGTGGTGATCCAGAGCAGCAGCATCAGGGCGAGGAAGGCACCGCCGCCCGTGACGTACGGGTTGAGGC
>NZ_JAPSIW010000240.1 GCF_031178505.1 Streptomyces sp.
CACCGCCGACTTCACCATCGGCGTGGTGCACGCGCCGTACCTCCGCTCCCTGGACGCCTTCACCGCCGACGGCTACGAGCTGATCCTCGCCGGACACACCCACGGCGGGCAGCTGTGCATCCCCTTCTACGGAGCGCTCGTCACCAACTGCGACCTGGACACCGACCGGGTGAAGGGCCTCTCCTCCCACACGGTGGGCACCCGCACCTCCTACCTGCACGTCTCGGCGGGCTGCGGCACCAACCGCTACACCCCGGTCCGCTTCGCCTGCCCCCCGGAGGCCACCCTCCTCACCCTGACCGCCCGCCCCTGAGCCCCGCCCGGGACCGCGTGCGACCTGCGGCGCGGCCGCGCGAAAACCGGATTTCGTCTCAGCGCGCGCGTGGGCTAAAGTAATCGATGTCGCCGCGACGTGAAGAGCAGAGCAGCGACATCGGGGTGTAGCGCAGCTTGGCAGCGCGCTTCGTTCGGGACGAAGAGGTCGTGGGTTCAAATCCCGCCACCCCGACAGCCGTAAGACCGCCTCAGGGCCTGATTCGAGAGATCGAGTCAGGCCCTGAGGCGGTTTTCCGCCCGTTCCGGCGCATCATGGGGCGCACCCGCCGCCCACCCGGGTGGGCGGGCGGCGGGTCCCGGTCGGTGCGGGGGCGCCGGTCAGTCGGGGAGGCGGTCCATGATCCAGGTGCACAGTTCCTCGGTGATGGCCGTGTGCGCGGTGGTGGTGGACGAGCAGAGGAAGTCGTCCAGCTCGCTCTCCTCCGGGCTCAGCTCGTGGATGTCCGTGTACAGGTCGGCCTGCTGGTCGAAGGAGCGGACGGCGACCGCGCTGACCGAGGGGACGAAGCACACGTCCTCGTGGCGCAGGTCCGCCTTGCCGCCGAGCTTCTCCAGGGTGTCGGCGAGGATCCTGTACGTGTGCAGCGTTCCGCCCGGCGCGCCGTCCAGTTCCGGGAAGCCGCTGGTGGTGACGGTCTTCTCGGCCTGGGGGAACCTGCGGTTGAGGAAGGCGGCCGTCACGTCGTCGCCCTGGGCCTGGGTGTAGAAGGTGGTGCCCGGGTAGATCTGCTCGATCCGCAGCGCGACCTCGCCGGGCTTCACGTCCGGCAGGCCGACGCCGTCACCGCGGCCGTTCGCCACGCCGATCAGCCGGGGGATCCTCGGCCACCCGCCGACCCGGTCCAGGGCGGACAGGAACTCCGTGCGCAGCGGGGAGACCCCGATCTTGCCGGTGTCGCCGTCGTAGTGCTGCCACAGCATCTGCTGGGCGGCGGGGCTGTTCATCTGCCGGGCGAAGTCGTTCGGGAACGGGATGAAGTGGGAGAACGCCTGCACGCCGACCGGGATGGTGGCGCCCCGGTGCGGGCTGTCGTAGGAGAAGTACAGAGCCGTCCGGTGGTCGATGCGGTCGGCCTCCATCCGGGCCAGCGCGTAGCGGGTGACGACGCCGCCCATGCTGAAGCCGCCGACGGCGAGGCGGGCGTCACCGAGCTGCTCCGCGACGGCCCGCATGATGGCGGCCTGGGCGGCCTGCGCGTTGTCCAGGATCGACGCGCTGCGCTCCTCGAAGCCCAGCAGGATCACGTCCCTGCCGCGCCGGCGCAGCTCGCTGATGAAGCCGTAACCGCTCTCCAGCCCGTGGTAGAGCACGTCGAGCCTGCTCCGGCCGAGGTTGAAGCCGTCCGCCATGATCACGGGCCGCCGGAGGGCACCGCCGTTGCCGTCACCGGGGAACACCCAGGCGAAGCCGTGGGGCAGGGGCCACTCCTGGTGCTCCGGTACCGCCGCCGTCCCGGTGGAACCGGCGGGTTCGGCGGTCAGCGGGGCGGCGAGAGTGAAGGAACCGGCGTTCGGCTCGGTCTCCTGGGACATGGTCGTCCTCCTTGGGGGGTGGGCGAGACGCCGCCATCATGGCGGCCGCTCGGGCCGTCCCACTCCCCTGACCTGGGAAGTTCATCCCATCCGGTGGAGGAGGGACGGGGGATGTTTGATCCGCCCGACAGCCGGCCCCGGCCGGTTCCCCTCGTTTGCGCCCCCCTGGCCGCTGAGGCTCGTCAGATGATCGGAGGGCGGCCCAGGCGGGTCATGCGCAGGACCGTGGACCAGCGCATGGGGTGGCGGGGCCCGCAGGGGTGGCGGAGGCCCTCGGCGAAGCCGGCGAACCAGGCGCGGAGGCCCGGGAGGGAACGGGTGCGGGCCAGGGTGAGGAGGGTCCAGACCGCGAGGTAGAGGGGGACCAGGAGGGCCGGGAGGTTGCGCTTGGCGAGCCAGACGCGGTTGCGGGCGGTCATCCGGTAGTAGACGGCGTGCCGGGCCGGGGAGGTCCTCGGGTGCTGGAGCAGCAGCTCGGGGGCGTACCGGACCTTCCAGCCCGCGTCGAGCGCGCGCCAGGCCAGGTCGGTCTCCTCGTGGGTGAAGAAGAACTCCTCCGGCCAGCCGCCGACGCGGTCGAGCATCCGCATGGACAGGCCGTGGCCGCCGCCGAGGAAGGTGGTGACCTCGCCGCCGCGCATCGGGTCCTTGGCACCCAGCCGGGGGACGTGACGGCGCTGGGTCTCGCCCGTCTCGTCGGCGATGCGGAAGGAGACGATGCCGAGGGCCGGGTCCGCCTCGTACAGGTCGGCCAGGCGGCGGAAGACGTCCGTGTCGACGAGGAGCCCGTCGTCGTCGAGGTCCACGAGGACGTCGACGTCGCCGAAGCCGCGCAGGGTCTCGATGGCGACGTTCCGGCCGCCCGACACCCCCCGGTTCTCGGGGAGTTCGACGCCGGTGACGCCGTCGGGGAGCTCCGGGAGGGAGCCCGTGCCGTTGCCGATGACGACGACCCGGGTGGCGGGTTCGTCCTGGCGGGCGACCGAGTCGAGCAGCGCCCTCAGCTCGGCGGGCCGCGTGCCCATCGTCAGCACCGCCACACCCACGCGCGGTCGCGCCACGGCCCACTCCGTCCCATGGTTCTCAGCAAGGTCCCGGGCCGAGATGCTAACCGGCCGCGCCACCCTCCGTTCACCTGGCGGGCACCCGGGGGACGGCCTGACCGCTTTCTCCGCATGGTCCGGGACGGTGGCGCGTCACCCGGGGGGTGCGCGGCGAACCGGGGGTCCGCGCGGCTCTACGCTGGTTCCGTTCCGTCAAGTTGAACGATCGTCGAAAGGGTGGTCTCCAGGTGCTGGTCGCGGACCGATATCGGCTTCACATGTGTATCGGCCGTGGCGGCATGGGCGAGGTGTGGCAGGCCACCGACGAGGTGCTCGGGCGGTCCGTGGCCGTGAAGCTGATGCTGGGGCACGAGGCGGACCCGTCGGCCGGTGACCGGTTCCGGCTGGAGGCGCAGACCGCCGCCCGGCTGAGCCATCCGCACGTGGTCGGTGTCTTCGACTTCGGTACGTGGGACGGGAAGCTGTACCTCGTCATGGAGCTGGTCGAGGGCGACAGCCTCGCCAGCAGCCCCTCCCAGCCGCTCGTGCTGCCCCCCGAGCGGGTGGCCGTGGTGGCCGCGCACGCCGCCGCCGGGCTCGCCGCCGCGCACCGGCAGGGGGTCGTGCACCGCGACATCAAGCCGGGCAACCTGCTCGTCGACGCCGAAGGGACCGTGAAACTCGCCGACTTCGGCATCGCCCGCTTCGTGGACGACCCGTCGGCGGCCCTCACCACGACCGGACAGATCGTCGGCACCGGCCTCTACCTCGCGCCCGAACGGGCCCTCGGCAAGCCGGCGTCACCCGCCTCCGACGTGTACTCGCTCGGCTGCGTGCTCTACCAACTCCTGACCGGACAGCCGCCGTTCCGGGCCGACACCGCGACCGCCCTGCTCTACCAGCACATCGACACCCCGCCGACGCCGCCCGGCCGCCTCGGCGTGGCGCTGCCGCCCGCCTTCGAGACGTACCTGCTGAGCCTGCTCGCCAAGCAGCCGGAGCAGCGGCCCCCGGCGCAGGCGATCGCCGACTGGTTCTCCTCCGGCGCCTGGCGCGACTACGCCCGCCCGCAGATCCCGCAGCAGACGCGGGGCCCGCAGCACCACGCCCCGCAGATCCCTCACCAGAGGCAGGCCGGGCACCCCCAGGCTCACCAGGCCCCGCAGCACCACACGCCCCCGCCGCAGCACCACCTGCAGCACCAGGCCCCGCAGCACGCTCACAGCGGGCCGTCGCCCGTGCCGGCCGCGTCCGCGCCCATGCCCATGCCCGCGCCGCGCCCCGTGCCCCGGCCCGTCCCCGCCGCCCCGGCCGCACCGGCCTCGCGGCGGCGGGAGCGGCCGGGCACCGGCGCCTCCACCACCGGCGCGCTCGCCGAGCTGTCGCGGCGCAGACCGCGCAAGACCGCCGCCGTCGCCGGAGCCATCGCCTTCGTCGTCTTCCTGATCATCGGGATGTCCTGGCTCTCCTGAGCGCGGGGCCCGCCCTCAGTACGCCCTCGGCGCCATCACCAGCGGCTCCGCGCCCTCGTCCGGCAGCAGCAGGCAGCGCGGTACGCCGGGCCCGTGGACGGCGCGGACCGTCACCGTCCTCGGAGGCTCCGTGGGCAGCTCCACGGCGGTCGTCAGCGGACGGTCGCCGGCCGCCGTGGCGTACCCGGTCTCCTTGCCGTCGACCAGCACCTCCAGGACGGACCGGCGGCCGGTCTCCACCGTCGCCGTGACCGAATGCCCGAGGTGGTCGATGTGGAAGTGATGGCGTCGCCTCATGGGGGCACCTCCGTACCTCCAGGGTAGGGAGGGGCGCCGCTTTCCGGGCGGGTCTGCGGCCTGTCACGGACCGTTCCCACAGGTCACGGCGGGTGTACGGGTCAGGCCTCGGCCGACAGGGCGAACAGTCCGCGCCGCGCTCCCTCCTCGTACGCCCGGCGCAGCTCCGGGTCGTCCAGCAGGTCCCGCAGGGCCGCGCCGCCCCTGCCGCGCGGGCCCGCGCAGTACGCGGCGGGACGGTACGAGGTGTCGAAGACGGAGGTGCGCAACAGGTCCACCGCGCCGAGCAGATGCGCGGCGGAGGTGTGCCGTCCGTCCAGCGCCCGCATCTGCGCCAGGAGTTCCGCCGCGCAGGCCGCGCCGACCGCCGAACCGATCCGCAGGTGCTCGCGCAGCGCCCGCCGGGCGTACTCGGCGGCCCGTTCCGGCACCCCGTCCCAGGCCAGCAGCTCGGCGCGGGCGTGGTGCGCCCAGGCGTCGGCGGCCAGGTCACGGCCCGCCCAGGCCCGCCGGGCGTCGTACTCCCGGTCGGCCTCGTCCAGGGCCTCCTGGGCGCCTTCCGGGTCGGTACGGCACAGGGCGAGCGCGAGGGCGACGCGGCAGCCCTGCCGGGACGGCCCGAACTCCGGCTCGGCGCCCATCAGCGCCAGTGCCTCCCGGAACTCCGCCGCCGCCTCCCGCATGCGCCCCCGGTAGAGCGCGATCGCGCCCCGCAGGTGCGCCAGCAGGCCGAAGCAGCCCTCGTCCCCGTCCCGTACGGCGGCGGCCCACGCCCGGGAGAGGAGCGGGTCCGCCTCCTCGGGGCGCCCGGACTCCAGCTCCAGGAAGGCGGCGAGCCACAGCGCGCGGGCCGGCTCGGGGCCGGGGTGCAGGGCCAGCGCGTGCCGCAGCCGGGTGCGGCCCTCGGTGACCCGCCCGCAGGCCACCCACAGGAACCAGAGCGAGACGACGATGTCGACGGCCGCCCCGGCCGCCTCGGTCTCCGCGCCCGGGGAGAGTGGCGCGGTCGTCGGGTCCATGGCGGCGGCCAGGCCGGGGAGTTCGCGCAGGGCGAGGTCGCGGGCGTCGATCTGGCGGCCCAGCTGCCACCAGTCGGCGGCCCTGCGGGCGACCTTCACGCACCACGCGCGGTGGCGCGGGACCACGGTGCCCCGGTCGCCCCGGGCGGTGAGCCGCCGGGCCCCGACGGCCCTCATCGGGTGCGGCATCCAGTAGCGGGGACCGGCCGGTTCGCCGTCGAAGAGGTCGTCCACGGGGAGCAGGGCGAGCGGGGCGACCCGTTCCAGGACCTCGGCGACGTGCTCGGCGGGGAGCGCGCCGTAGGCGCAGACCTCGTGCACCGCGTCCGGCCCGAAGGCGCCCTCGAAGACGGAGAGGCGCTCCCAGAGGAGGCGTTCGGCCGGGCCGCAGTCCAGGTAGCCGCGCTCGGCGGCGGCGAGCTGGTCGGCGGCGACCGGCTCGCCCCACAGGTGCTCGACGGACGCGGGCTGCTCGGCGGGGCGGGGCACCACCGGGTCCACGGGGCGCAGGGCGGGCACGCCCCACGGCCCGCGCCGGCGCGCGGCGCCTTCCCCGGCCACGCGCCCGGGCCCCGGCTCCCCGTCCGCCCCCGGCCGCGTCCTCGTACCCGCGCCCGGCTCCGTACCCGTCGTCCCAGGCCACGGCCCCGCGACCGGCGGCGGGACCGGAACCGCGCCCGGGACCCGGAGCGGAACCGGACGGGGCCGCGGGGGCGTCCTCGCCCCCGTCACCGTCTCCCGTCCCGGCTCGGGCCCCGCGTCCGGTCCCGTACCCGTGCCCGTCCTGCCTCCCATACGCCCCAGCCCCCGTGCTCGTACTCTGTCCGACACCTGTGACTTATGCCCGACTCGATGGCGGACGGCCACCGTTACGGCTTGAATGCATACGTCCCGGCACCCATCCTGGAGCGCTCCGGTGCGCCCGTCCGAGGTTTGCCAGGGATCGGCCAAGGAGGGAAATGCGTACCGGGGAATCCGTCCTCGGAGAGGCGGATCTGTCATTGATCCACGCACTCCAGATAGCCCCACGCGCCAGCTGGACGCAGCTCTCGTCCGTCCTGGGGGTGAGCCCCGACACCCTCGCCCGCCGCTGGGAGCACCTCACGGCCGGCGGATACGCCTGGAGTTCGCTGCTCGCCGCCCGGCGCGGCGCGGACGCGGCGCTCTACGCCTGGATCGAGCTCGAGTGCGTCGCCGCCCGCACCGAGGACACGGCGGTCGAGGTCGCGGGCGACCCGTGCACGCTCGGCGTCCACCAGGTGACGGGCGACGCCGACCTGGTGCTGCTGGTGGTCTGCCCGGACCTGTACGCGCTCGACGGCTATCTGGCACGCCGGGTGCGCCGCCTGCCCGGAGTGATCCGTTCCCGTACGCAGGTGGTCACGCGGCTGCACAACCGGCCGTACCGGTCGCGGATCGAGCAGCTCACCCCCGGCCAGGTGGAGCTGCTCCGGGAGCTCACGGGGGCCGACCGCCGCAACCGGACGCACGCGCGCGGGTACCCCCACGTCACGGAGCTGGACCGGCGGCTGATCGCGGAGCTGGCGGGGGACGCCCGGCGCAGCGCGGCGGAGCTGGCCCGGCAGTGCGGGACGAGCGAGTCGACGGTACGGCGGAGACTGGACGTCCTCGCGGCGGGCGGGGCGCTGCACCACCACTGCCTGCCGGCTCCCCGGTTCTCCGGGCGGCCGGTGTGGGCGATGGTCACCGCCGAGGTGCCGCCCGCGGAGGAGCCGACGACGGTGGCGGCGCTGAGCCGGCTGCGCCGCACCCGGCTGATCACCTCGGTCACCGGGCCGTGCAACCTGGCCCTCGCCATGTGGCTGCGGACCGTCGACGAGCTGCACGAGGTGACGGCGACGCTGGTGCGGGCGGCGCCGGCGCTGCGGATCACGGGCACGCTGCTGTCCCTGCGCACCCACAAGATAGGGGCGCAGGTCCTCGGCCCGGACGGCCGCCGGGTGCGTCACGTCCGCCCCGACGCCGGCGACTGACGGCCGCGCGCTCAGGACGCCGGGCGCGAGGCCTTGAGCGAGTACATGAGGGGGACGCGGGGGCGCTCGGCCGGGAAGCGGTAGTAGCCGTCGTCGTGCCGCTGGAGCGTCCCGTAGCGGGGGAACAGGGTGGCGTCGTGCTCGTGGAGGAACTCGACGCGCAGGCCCGCCTTCGCGACGGCCGTGACGACCTCGCCGACCGGGTGGACCCACTCCACGCTGCGGTTGTGGACGGTGGGGGCGTCGAGGTCCGCATAGGTGCCCGGGGTGCTGTCCACCCACGGGTCGCGGACGAAGTAGTCGTGCACGACCCGGGTGCCGGTCTCGTCGTCCAGCGAGTCGGTGAGCGGGTGGAACTCCGCCACGTACAGGAAGCCGCCCGGGGCGACGAGCGAGGCGGCGGTCTCCGCCCAGCGGTCGAGGTCGGGCAGCCAGCACAGGGCCCCGCCGCCGGTGTAGACGATGTCGTACGAGGAGTCCGGGACGGCCTCGGCGGCCTCGTGCACGTCGGCGGCGACGAAGGCGGCGCGGTCGGGCGTCAGGCCGAGGTCGGCGGCGAGGGAGCGGGCGGTCTCGACGGCGGGCTCGGAGAAGTCCAGGCCGACGACGTGCGCGGCGCCGTGCCGGGCCCAGGAGAGGGTGTCCAGGCCGATGTGGCACTGGAGGTGGAGGAGGGAGCGCCCGGTGACGTCCCCGACCTCCGCGCGTTCGAAGTCGCGCAGGGAGTCCTTGCCCGCGCGGAAGGAGTCGAGGTCGTAGAACGCGCCGGCCGCGTGGATCGGGACGCGTTCGTCCCAGCGGGCGCGGTTGCCCTCGAACCAGTCCTCGGGCGTCGGAGAGTACATGGCGGCGAGGTTATCCACAGGTTGCGGAGGACGCGACCGGATTACGGGCCGGGCGGAGCATGATGGGGGGCATGACTGAGAGCAAGGCCACCGGCACCCCGGTCTGGGAGCAGCGCTTCCGGGCCCCGCGCGTCTCCCTGCCCGAATGGGCCGAGGAGGCCCCCGACCGCTCGCTGTTCGTGTCCAACGCGACGGGGACGTACGAGCTGTACGCCTGGGACCGGGCGACCGGCGAGCAGCGGCAGGTGACGGACCGGCCGAACGGCACGACGGACGGCACGCTGTCCCCGGACGGGGCGT
>NZ_JAPSIW010000241.1 GCF_031178505.1 Streptomyces sp.
CCAAGAACCAGGGCCTCGGCGGAGCGTTCTTCTGGGAGTTCAGCGGTGACACCACCAACGGCGAGCTCGTCGGCGCCATCAACAGCGGCCTGAACTAGCCGCCGCACGACGAAGCGGGGGACGGCGCAGCACGCCGTCCCCCGCTTCTCACGTTCCTGGAGCTCCTAGGCCGTGTCTTTCGGATCTTGCCGGGCTCGCGACGCTAGGCCACATTGACCCGCTGGCCCGGAGGCGCCGCCTCCAGCCAGGCCATGAAACCCGTGCGGGCGTCCTCGCTCATCGCGAGCTCCAGCCGCACACCCTCGTACATGCAGGGCTGGATCACCGCGTCCGAGAGCAGCGCGAGCTCCTCCTCGCCCTCCGGCATCCGGCGCTCCAGGGCCACGATGGCCGAGCGCTCCAGGACCCGGCGGGGGCGGGGGGCGTACGAGAAGACACGGAACCAGGCGATCTCGTCACCGCTGTAGCGGGCGACGCCGTACACCCAGCCCTTGCCGGTCGAGTCCGGCTCGTCCGGGACGTTCCACCGAAGCGAGCAGTCGAAGGTGCCGCCGGCCCGCTGGATCAGCCTGCGACGCAAGCCGAAGACGAACAGCCCGATCACCACCAGTGCGACGACCAGGCCGCACACGAGCAGAGCGAGGAACATCTTCACCGACCTCCTCGCTGCGTCCCGTAGCCGGCGCCGCCGGCCGAACCGAATACAACCTGCATCTGCATCGCCTCAGCCGCGGCACGGTCTGGAACATTCCAGCCGTGCCGCGGCTGAGGGCACTACTCTCGGCGCGGACCGTCAGCGGGCCGCTACCGCGCGCAGCCGTACCTCGGCGCGCCGCTCGGCGGCGGCGTCCGAATCCGACTTCGCCCGCTCCAGCGCGCGCTCGGCGCGCTGGGCGTCGATCTCGTCCGCCAGCTCGGCGATCTCCGCGAGCAGAGACAGCTTGTCGTCGGCGAAGGAGATGAATCCGCCGTGCACGGCCGCGACGACGGTCGCGCCCTCGCTCGTACGGATGGTCACCGGGCCCGACTCCAGCACACCGAGCAGCGGCTGGTGGCCGGGCATGACGCCGATGTCGCCGGAGGTGGTACGCGCGATGACCAGGGTGGCCTCGCCGGACCAGACACTCCGGTCCGCGGCGACCAGCTCGACGTGCAGCTCAGCAGCCAAGGGTGGCTCCTCGGGTCACCACCCGGCGGTCGTGCCGGGTGTTGGGGTCAATTCTAGTGGGCGTGGAGAGGGGGCGGGACGGATCCCGCCCCCTCAGGCGAGCACAGGGCTCAGGAGACGCCGAGCTCCTTGGCGTTCTTCTTGAGGTCCTCGAGACCACCACACATGAAGAAGGCCTGCTCCGGGAAGTGGTCGTACTCACCGTCGCAGATCGCGTTGAACGCGGCGATCGACTCGTCGAGCGGAACGTCCGAACCGTCCACACCGGTGAACTGCTTCGCCGCGTGGGTGTTCTGGGACAGGAAGCGCTCGACACGGCGGGCGCGGTGGACGACGAGCTTGTCCTCCTCGCTCAGCTCGTCGATACCCAGAATCGCGATGATGTCCTGGAGGTCCTTGTACTTCTGCAGGATGCCCTTGACCCGCATGGCGGTGTCGTAGTGGTCCTGCGCGATGTAACGCGGGTCCAGGATCCGGGACGTGGAGTCCAGCGGGTCCACGGCCGGGTAGATGCCCTTCTCGGAGATCGGACGGGAGAGAACCGTCGTCGCGTCGAGGTGGGCGAAGGTGGTCGCCGGCGCCGGGTCGGTGAGGTCGTCGGCGGGGACGTAGATCGCCTGCATCGAGGTGATCGAGTGACCACGGGTCGAGGTGATGCGCTCCTGGAGGAGACCCATCTCGTCGGCCAGGTTCGGCTGGTAACCCACCGCGGAGGGCATACGGCCGAGCAGGGTCGACACCTCGGAACCGGCCTGGGTGAAGCGGAAGATGTTGTCGATGAAGAACAGCACGTCCTGCTTCTGCACATCGCGGAAGTACTCCGCCATGGTCAGACCGGCCAGGGCCACGCGCAGACGGGTGCCCGGGGGCTCGTCCATCTGGCCGAAGACCAGCGCGGTCTTGTCGAGAACGCCGGCCTCCTCCATCTCGACCATGAGGTCGTTGCCCTCACGGGTGCGCTCGCCGACGCCCGCGAAGACCGACACACCCTCGTGCAGCTTCGCCACACGCATGATCATTTCCTGGATCAGAACGGTCTTGCCGACACCGGCACCACCGAACAGACCGATCTTTCCACCCTTGACGTACGGGGTGAGAAGGTCGACGACCTTCAGGCCGGTCTCGAACATCTCGGTCTTGGACTCGAGCTGGTCGAAGGCCGGGGCCTTGCGGTGGATCCCCCAGCGCTCGGCGCTCGCGACCGTGGACGGGTCCTCGTTCAGGACCTCGCCCAGGGTGTTGAACACCTTGCCCTTGGTGACGTCACCGACGGGCACGGTGATCGCGCTGCCCGTGTCGGTCACCGAGGCCTGGCGGACCAGACCGTCGGTGGGCTGCATCGAGATGGTGCGGACCATGCCGTCACCGAGGTGCTGCGCGACCTCGAGGGTCAGCGTCTTGGTGCCCTCACCGGACGGGTCCGGCACCTGGACGTTCAGCGCGTTGTAGATCTCCGGCATCGCGTCGACGGGGAACTCCACGTCGACGACCGGGCCGATGACCCGGGCGACGCGGCCCGTGGCGGCGGCCGTCTCAACAGTGGTCGTCATTACTTGTCACTCCCCGCGGTCGCGTCGGCCAGGGCTGCGGTGCCACCGACGATCTCGCTGATTTCCTGGGTGATGTCGGCCTGGCGGGCCGCGTTGGCAAGTCGGGTGAGATTGGTGATCAGCTCACCCGCGTTGTCGGTCGCCGACTTCATCGCGCGCCGCGTGGCGGCGTGCTTCGAGGCCGAGGACTGAAGCAGCGCGTTGTAGATCCGGCTCTCGACGTAGCGCGGCAGAAGGGCGTCGAGGACGTCCTCCGCCGACGGCTCGAAGTCGTACAGCGGACGAAGGGTGTCCTGCTGGCCGGCCTCCTTCGCCACCTCGTCGAGGCTGAGGGGCAGCAGCCGGGCCTCGACCGCCGTCTGCGTCATCATCGAGACGAACTCGGTGTAGACGATGTGGAGCTCGTCCACACCACCCTCGGCCGTGTCCTTCTCGATCGCCTCGATCAGCGGTTCGCCGATCTTCTTGGCGTCCGCGTAGGTCGGCTCGTCCGTGAAGCCGGTCCACGAGTCGGCCAGCTTGCGCTCACGGAAGTTGAAGTGCGCGACGCCGCGGCGGCCGACCACGTAGATGTCGACCCCCTTGCCCTCGCCCTCCAGCTTCCGGATGAGCTGCTCCGCCGCCTTGATGGCGTTGGAGTTGAAGGCGCCGGCCAGGCCGCGGTCGCTCGTGAGGAGCAGGACCGCGGCGCGGGTCGGGTTCTCCGCCTCGGTGGTCAGCGGGTGCTTGTCGTTGGCACCCGTGGCCACCGCGGTCACCGCGCGGGTGAGCTCGGTGGCGTACGGGGTCGACGCCTGCACCTTGCGCTGCGCCTTGACGACGCGCGAGGCGGCGATCATCTCCATCGCCTTGGTGATCTTCTTCGTCGCGGTGACGGATTTGATGCGACGCTTGTAGACCCGGAGCTGCGCTCCCATGAGTCAGGTCCCTTCCGTCGTCACTTCGAGACGTTGACGGCGGAGGCGTCGTCGCCGAGGAGCTTGCCGTCAGAGGTCTCGAACTGCTTCTTGAACTCCGCGATGGCGTCGGCGACGGACTGCAGCGTGTCGTCCGACATCTTGCCGCCCTCACGGATGGAGGTCATGAGGCCCGAGTGGTTCTGGCGGAGGTACGCCAGCATCTCGGCCTCGAAGCGACGGATGTCGGCGACCGGGACGTCGTCCATCTTGCCGGTGGTGCCGGCCCAGATGGAGACGACCTGGTTCTCCGTGGCCATCGGCTGGTACTGCGGCTGCTTCAGCAGCTCGACCATGCGCTGACCACGCTCCAGCTGCGCCTTCGACGCGGCGTCCAGGTCGGAACCGAAGGCGGCGAACGCCTCCAGCTCACGGAACTGGGCCAGGTCCACGCGGAGACGGCCGGAGATCTGCTTCATCGCCTTGTGCTGGGCGGAGCCACCGACACGGGAGACGGAGATACCGACGTTCAGGGCCGGACGCTGACCGGCGTTGAACAGGTCGGACTCCAGGAAGCACTGGCCGTCCGTGATGGAGATGACGTTGGTCGGGATGAACGCCGAGACGTCGTTGGCCTTGGTCTCGACGATCGGCAGACCGGTCATCGAACCGGCACCCAGCTCGTCCGAGAGCTTGGCGCAGCGCTCGAGCAGACGGGAGTGCAGGTAGAAGACGTCACCCGGGTAGGCCTCACGGCCCGGCGGGCGGCGCAGCAGAAGCGACACGGCGCGGTAGGCGTCGGCCTGCTTCGACAGGTCGTCGAAGACGATCAGGACGTGCTTGCCCTGGTACATCCAGTGCTGACCGATGGCCGAGCCGGTGTACGGGGCGAGGTACTTGAAGCCGGCCGGGTCGGACGCCGGGGCGGCGACGATCGTCGTGTACTCGAGCGCACCGGCCTCTTCGAGGGCCGCGCGCACGGACGCGATGGTGGAGCCCTTCTGGCCGACGGCGACGTAGATGCAGCGGACCTGCTTGTTCACGTCGCCCGAGCGCCAGTTGTCGCGCTGGTTGATGATCGTGTCGACAGCCAGGGCGGTCTTGCCCGTCTGGCGGTCACCGATGATCAGCTGACGCTGACCACGGCCGACCGGGGTCATGGCGTCGACGGCCTTGTAGCCGGTCTCCATCGGCTCGTGGACCGACTTGCGCTGCATGACGCCGGGGGCCTGCAGCTCGAGGGCGCGGCGGCCCTCGGTCGCGATCTCGCCGAGGCCGTCGATCGGGTTGCCGAGCGGGTCGACGACGCGACCCAGGTAACCCTCACCGACACCGACGGAGAGGATCTCGCCGGTGCGCTGCACCGACTGTCCCTCCTCGATGCCGCTGAACTCACCGAGAACGATCGCGCCGATCTCGCGCTCTTCGAGGTTCAGCGCAAGACCGAGCGTGCCGTCCTCGAACTTCAGCAGCTCGTTCGCCATGGCCGAGGGAAGACCCTCGACCTTCGCGATACCGTCGCCGGCCAGGCTGACCGTGCCGACCTCCTCGCGCGAGGCCGCGTCCGGCTGGTACGACTGGACGAAGTTCTCCAGCGCGTCCCGGATCTCCTCCGGCCGGATCGTGAGCTCCGCCATCTGGGTTCCCTGCTCTCCTTGTTGGGCCCGAAGTTTCTTAAGGGGTCTGGGGGCCGACCCCCAGGAATCTTCTGCAATCTCTGCACGGCCCAACCGGGCCGCTGTGATGCGTGTTGTGTTGGTGACCGCTGCCGTCAGCCGGCCAGTCGCCGGGTCGCCTCGTCGAGGCGCTCCGCGACGGTGCCGTTGATGACCTCGTCGCCGACCCGCACCGAGATCCCGCCGAGGACCGCGGGGTCCACGTCCAGGTTCAGGTGCATCTCGCGGCCGTACAGCTTCGCCAGTACGGCTCCGAGGCGCTGCTTCTGCAGGTCGGACAGCGGCACCGCCGAGGTGACGACGGCGACCATCCGGCTCCGGCGGTCGGCGGCCAGCTTGGAAAGGGACTCGAGTCCCGCTTCCAGGCTACGTCCCCGCGGCTGGGTCACCAGACGGACGACCAGGCGCTCGGTGGTGCGGTGCGCCTTGCCACCGAGCAGGCTGCGGAGCAGCTCGGCCTTGGCGGTGGCCGTGGCGGCCTTGTCCGTCAGTGCCGAGCGGAGCTCGGTGCTGGAGGACACGATCCGGCCGAAACGGAACAGCTCGTCCTCGACGTCGTCGAGCGCGCCCGTCCGCTGCGCGGCGGTCAGGTCCGCGGTGTTCGCCAGCTCCTCGGCCGAGTCGACCAGGTCACGCGAGCGCGACCAGCGGGAGCGGACCATTCCGGAGACCAGGTCGACGGTCGCGCCGCCCACCTGACCGCTCAGGAGTCGCTGCGCGAGCGCGGCCTTGGCCTCACCCGGCTGGGCGGGGTCGGTCAGGACCCGGCGCAGCGACACCTCGCGGTCGAGCAGCGCGGTGACGGAGGCCAGCTCGTCCGCGAGCGTCGTCGCGTCGACCGAGGTGTTGTCGATCAGCGCGTCGAGGGACTCACGTGCGGCGGCCAGTGCCTCGCGGCTCGCTCCGTTCATCGGACGGCCTCTGCCTTCTCCTCGAGCTCATCGAGGAAGCGGTCGATCGTGCGGCTCTGGCGGGCGGTGTCCTCGAGGGACTCGCCGACCAGCTTGCCGGCCAGGTCGGTGGCGAGCTTGCCCACGTCCTGGCGCAGCGAGGCGGCCGCGGCCTTGCGGTCGGCCTCGATCTGCGCGTGGCCGGCCGCGATGATCTCCTCGCGCTGGCGCTGGCCTTCCGCCTTCATCTCCTGGATGATCGCGGTGCCCTGCTCCGTCGCCTCCTGGCGAAGACGCGCGGCCTCGTGGCGGGCCTCGGCGAGCTGGGCCTTGTACTGCTCCAGCACACTCTGAGCCTCGATCTGGGCCGACTCGGCCTTCTCGATGCCACCCTCGATGGCCTCGCGGCGCTCGTCCAGAACCTTGTTGATGTTCGGGAGGAGCTTCTTGGCGAGGAAGCCGAAGACGATGACGAAGGCGATCAGGCCGATGACGAGCTCGTCGAGATGCGGGATGAGCGGAGGCTGCTCCTCCGCCGCTGCCGCAAGAAGCAGAGCGTTCACATCAGTGCCTTCCGTAAAGGGGTTGGGCTAGGTCCGGCTTACTTGTAGACGAAGCCCATGACGATGCCGATGAGGGCGAGCGCCTCACAGAAGGCGAAACCCATGATCTGGTTGGTACGGATCAGGCCGGCCGCCTCGGGCTGACGGGCGAGGGCCTGGGTGCCGTTACCGAAGATGATGCCGACGCCGACGCCGGGGCCGATGGCCGCGAGGCCGTAGCCGATCGAGGCGACGTTTCCGTTGACGGCGGCGAGAGTCTCGAGAGCGGACATGCCGGTTCTTCCTTCTCTTTCAAGGACCCGGTGGGGGTTGGCCACCGGACGACTGTTGGTTGGGGGTGGTACTGCCGGGCGGGGCAGGACTCAGTGGTGCTCGGAGAGCGCGCCCTGGATGTAGCTGGAGGCCAGGAGAACGAAGACGTACGCCTGGACGGCCTGGATAAAGAGCTCGAAAGCGGTCATCACGAGGACCATCACGAACGAGGCGCCGGCGTAGACGAAGCCCAGGCCGTTCATGAGGTACCAGGTGGCCAGCGAGAACATCACGATCAGCAGGTGACCGGCGAACATGTTCGCGAACAGTCGGACCGCGTGCGTGAAGGGCCGGATCAGGAGGTTCGAGAAGAACTCGAGGACCACGACCAGGGGAAGGATCGGGCCGAGCGACTTGTCGTAGCCGACGATGTTCTTCCAGCCACCCACGAAGCCGTGCTTCTTGAAGGTGAGCGAGATCCACATGACGTAGACGATCAGCGCGAGCGCGGCCGGGAAGGCGATCAGCGAGGTGACCGGGAACTGGGCCAGCGGGATGATGGACCAGAGATTCATGATCCATACGAAGAAGAACAGCGACACCATGAAGGGGACGTACTTCTCGCCGTCCTTCTTGCCGATGATCTCGTAGACGATGCCGCGGCGCACGAAGTCGTACCCGGCCTCGCCGACCATCTGCAGCTTGCCGGGGACCAGCTTGGGCTTGCGGAACGCCGCCCAGAAGAACCCGACCACCACGATGGAGCCCAGAATGGCGAGCAGCATCGGCTTGGTCAGCTCGATGCCGGCCACCGTTGCGATGGGCTCGTACATGAACGTGTGCAGGCCCGGCGCCGGGAAGCCACATCCGGTGAAGATGTGGCAATCCGGGTCGAAGGCAAGCGTCTGGTCAGCACTCACCGCGGGCTCCTTCAGCGTGGCGCATAGGTTCGGCAACCTCGTTGTGTCGGCGCGGCACGCAGCCGCGGATCGGCACTGGACTGGTCTTACGGATAAGGGGGCGGCGGTTCGGCATCGAGCCTCGCGCTGGGACAGGCGTTGTTTCCGATGCCCGCGCCCGCAGTGCCGCAGTTGGCACCGGACGATAGCAGGAAGCCGAACGCGTCTTTATCCCGGCCCTACCCTTCACGACTTCGATCCCGACTTCTCGGGCTCGACGTACATGATTTTGGCCTTCATGTAGGCCCGGGCCTGCGCGGCGACCCACACCACGGTCGTCGCGAGCAGCGTGAAGGCGAAGGCCTTGAAATCGAACAGCTCGGTGTCCTTGAGCAAGGCCAGGAAGGTGAAGAGAAGCAGCAGCTGGGCCACGTAGAGCATGAGCCCCATGGCCTGGAACAGCTGCGGGAGCTTCTTCGCCGTCCGCTGGAGGACCACCAGCCCGATCCCCATGAAGAGGACCACGACCAGGGTGCCGACAACGGCACCGATCGCGCCCTTGCCACCGGCGACCACCCCGCTGACGACCGTGGCGACGGCGCCTACGGCAGCGGTGGGTACGGCGGTGTGCAGCAGGGTGCGTGCGTCGTTGGACGGCATGGCGGTGTCTCCGCTTGCTGGAGGGGGCGATGGTGTCGTCATGGACGAGCGTAAGCCCGGTCCGAGGTGGGTCTCGGGGCCAACGAACCGTCGCACTACGGTCCTTCGGCTCTGTCGCCGGGTCTCGTGAACGGTATCACAAACTATTTGAATAGGTCTTTACCCAGAGGGTGTGCCAACTGTCACACATGAGAGCTACAACGCCCGTGTGTGCAGGACATCGGGGCGACTTGTCTGGTATTGGGCCCGAAAATGCCGTTCGTCAACTCGGCGTTCC
>NZ_JAPSIW010000011.1 GCF_031178505.1 Streptomyces sp.
AGACCGACCTCGATCATTCGGTTGATGGCATTGACACCACCGCCGCCGACACCGATGACCTTGATGACTGCGAGGTAGTTCTGCGGTGCTGCCACGTCGAAGGCCTCTCGCCTCGAGTTACGTGTCGCCGCTTCGCGTTGGTGGGCGCCGCGACGACGGATGCCGATTGGGACGGTCCGAAACGCCGACCCAAACCCTAACGTTCAAGTTTAGGGTTACCAGTGTCTCTGTTCGCTGGACTCTTCCGGACAGGACACTAAGTCGACAAGTGGCGCGCGTTCAACGAACACGCCGAACCTCCCGTTTTTCTTTTCACCCTATGTGATCACCCGTAGCGGTGGCCAACCAGGGTGCTGGCCAGCGGTGATGGCCGTCAACTTCCCGACGCGGCAGGGGCCGTGGGGGCACTTACATCGAAGTGCCCCGCTTTGGGCGCCGCCTTCATCAGAGCGGTCAGCACCCGGGCCTTGGCGGCGCCGTGTTCGGAGCTGCCCCAGAGCACGGTGCGGCCGCCGGCCAACTCCAGGGTGACGGAGTCGTACGAGGTCACCCGGACGACCCGGGTGTCGCGGGCGATGCGCTCGGGGAGTTCGCCCCGCACCCGGACGGCCTCCCGGAGGAGCCGGTCGGGGCCGAAACGGCGCAGGGCGGGCGAGGCCGCCGGGGCCAGGTCGAGCCGGGGCACGCCGCGGGGCGCGGTGGGTACGGTGGCGTACCGAACGCCGTTCTTGTCGACTTCGGTGAACTTTCCGCCCTTTTCCATCAGAAGAACCGGCTGCCGTTCCGTCACCTTCAGACCGATTCCGTGCGGCCAGGAGCGTGCGACCTCGACCGCGTCGATGCGCGGCAATTCCTTCCTGAGCCGCGCCTCGATGGCATCGGTGTCGACGGAGAGGAGCGGGGCGCCGACCGGGACGGCGGCGACGGCCTCCACCTGGCGCGGAGTCAGGACGCGGGTGCCGGAAGTCTTCACATCTTCCACACGGAACCAGCTGGAGCCGTACAGCGCCCAGACCACCCCGGCGGTGAGCGCCAGGCCGCCGACCGCGATCAGCAGCACCCGGAGGCGGGGGAAGCGGGCACCGCCGCCCCGCTCCCCCGGCCCCGGCGGCCGCTCCGACGCCCTCCTGGGCTTGCCCGTGCCGTTCTTCTCGGCGGTCGTCGGTCCGGCTGCCACCTGGCGCTCTCCTGCCCTCAGTGCGCCGCTACGCCTGCCGGCGGGCGGCGATCGCCTCGTACACCATGCCGACGAGCAGGTCGTCGGCGTCCCGGCGGCCGAACTCGGCCGCGGCGCGGGACATCTCGTACAGCCGGTGCGGGTCGGCCAGCACGGGCAGGACGTTGCCCTGCACCCACTGCGGCGTCAGCTCCGCGTCGTCCACGAGAAGTCCGCCGCCCGCCTTGACCACCGGCTGGGCGTTGAGCCGCTGTTCGCCGTTGCCGATGGGCAGCGGGACGTAGGCGGCGGGCAGCCCGACGGCGGAGAGCTCGGCGACGGTCATCGCGCCCGCGCGGCAGAGCATCATGTCGGCCGCGGCGTACGCGAGGTCCATCCGGTCCACGTACGGTACCGGTACGTAGGGCGGCATTCCGGGCATGTTGTCGACACGCGGCAGTTCGTTCTTCGGGCCGACCGCGTGCAGGATCTGGATGCCGGAGCGCTGGAGCACCGGGGCGATCTGCTGGATGACCTCGTTGAGCCGCCGGGCGCCCTGCGAGCCGCCGGAGACCAGCAGGGTGGGCAGGTTGGGGTCGAGGCCGAAGGCGGCGCGCGCCTCGGGCCGCACCCGGGCCCGGTCGAGGGTCGCGATGGTGTGGCGCAGCGGGATGCCGATGTAGCGGGCGTTGCGCAGCTTGCTGTCGGGCGTGGCGACGGCGACCCCGGCCGCGTACCGCGAGCCGATCTTGTTGGCGAGGCCGGGCCGGGCATTGGCCTCGTGGACCACGATCGGCACACCGAGCCGCTTGGCGGCGAGATAGCCGGGCAGCGCCACATAGCCGCCGAAGCCGACCACACAGTCCGCCCTGGTGCGCTCCAGGACCTGCTCGGCGGCCTTGATGGTGCCGCGGAGCCGTCCCGGGACGGTGATCAGCTCGGGGGTGGGTTTGCGGGGCAGCGGTACGGCGGGGATGAGCGCCAACTCGTAGCCCCGCTCGGGGACGAGCCGGGTCTCCAGACCCTTCTCCGTGCCCAGCGCCGTGATGCCCACGGTGGGGTCCTGCCTGCGCAGGGCGTCCGCGAGGGCGAGCGCGGGCTCGATGTGGCCGGCGGTCCCCCCACCGGCGAGTACGACATGCACCGAAATTCACCGCTCTCCGGACGGGCGCTTCTTGACGCGCCGTCGCATCGACTTCCATCTCACCCCGGCCCGTCTGCCCCAGCCGGGGCGGCGCATGGCCAGGGCCGCTTTCGCGGCGGGTTCCTGTCGCGCGAAGGCGATCAGGAGCCCGACGGCGAACATGGTCGGCAGCAGGGCCGACCCCCCGTACGAGAACAGCGGGAGCGGGACTCCGGCGATCGGCAGCAGGCCGAGCACCGCACCGACGTTGATCACGGCCTGGGCCGTGATCCAGGTGGTCACGCCTCCCGCGGCAAACCTCACGAAGGGGTCCTCCGTGCGTCCGGCCACGCGGATACCCGCATAGCCTAGGGCCGCGAAGAGGGCCAGCACCGACAGCGTCCCCGCCAGACCCAGTTCCTCACCGGTGACGGCGAAGATGAAGTCCGTGTGCGCTTCGGGCAGTTGACCCCATTTTTCCACACTCGCACCGAGGCCGGAACCGAACCATCCACCCGAGGCCAGAGCATAGATGCCGTGCGCGGCCTGGAGGCAGGGGGCTCCCTCCCCGCCGGGGTCCGTGGCGCCGATGCAGTCGAAGCGCTTCATCCGGTTCGCGCTCGTCTTGATGAGGAGCACGCCGATCGCGCCGGCCACCGTGAGCACTCCGACGAAGAGGCGGGTGGGCGCGCCGGCCGTCCACAGCAGGCCGAAGAGGATCGCGGTGAGGATGATCGCGGTGCCCATGTCGCCGCCGAGCATGATGAGCCCGAGCAGCAGGAAGGCGCCCGGGACGAGCGGCACCAGCATGTGTTTCCACTGGGTGAGCAGCTTCATGTCCTGTTTCCGGGCGAGCAGGTCCGCCCCCCACAGGATCAGTCCCAGCTTGCCGAACTCGCTGGGCTGGAGCATGAACGGCCCGCCCAGGGAGATCCAGTTCTGGTTGCCGCCGACGGAGTGCCCTATCCCCGGGATCTGCACCAGCACCATCAGGAAGACGGCGCCGGCCAGGATCGGGTAGGCCAGCGCCCGGTGCAGCTTCACCGGCATCCGGGAGGCGATCAGGAGCAGCCCGGTGCCGAGCAGCGCGGCGAACAGCTGCTTCCGGAAGAAGTAGGAGGGCGCCAGGTCGAAGGTGAGCGCCTTGATCATCGAGGCCGAGTAGACCATGACGAGGCCGAGCGCGGTGATGAGGAGCCCCGCGCCGATGATCACGTAGTACGCGGTGAGGGGTCGGTCCCAGGCCCGTCGCGCCCGCTCGTACAGCCGCCGCACACCTCCGCCGCGGCCCCGCCGCGGGGGTGCGGGCGCCCGGCCTCCGCCGCGTGCGGCGGAAGGCCGGCGCGTCCCGGCGATCTTGCTCGGCATGCTCGCTGTCCCCTCCGGTCGTGCCCGGCCCGGCCGGACCCCGCTGGTCGGATCAGGCGGGCCCGGTGGCGGCGAGGGCGCGGACCGCGTCCGCGAAGGCCTCGCCCCGCTTGTTGTAGTTGGTGAACATGTCCATCGAGGCACAGGCCGGGGCGAGGAGGACGGTGTCCCCGGGGCGGGCCAGCCGGGCCGCCTCCCGGACCGCCTCGGACATCGCACCAGTGTCGGTCCGGTCGAGGTCCACCACCGGGACCTCCGGGGCGTGTCGCGCCAGGGCCTCGCGGATGAGGGCCCGGTCGGCGCCCATCAGCACGGCCCCGCGCAAGCGCTTCGCCGACTTCTGGACCAGCTCGTCGAAGGTGGCGCCCTTGGCGAGGCCGCCGGCGATCCAGACGATCGGGTCGTAGGCCGCCAACGAGGCTTCCGCGGCGTGGGTGTTGGTGGCCTTGGAGTCGTCCACGTACGTGACGCCCTCGACCTCCTCCACCAGCTCGATGCGGTGCGGGTCGGGCCGGAAGGCCCGCAGGCCCTCCCGTACGGCCCTGGCCTCCACGCCGAAGGCCCGGGCGAGGGCCGCCGCGGCCAGCGCGTTGGCGATGTTGTGCGGGGCCGGGGGGCGGACGTCGGAGACCTCGGCCAGCTCCTGGGCCTGCTTCTGCCGGTTCTCCACGAAGGCCCGGTCGACGAGGATGCCCTCGACCACGCCGAGTTCGGAGAGGCCCGGGGTGCCGAGGGTGAAGCCGATCGCGCGGCAGCCCTCCTCGACGTCGGCCTCGCGGACCAGGTCCTCGGTGGCCTTGTCGGCCGTGTTGTAGACGCAGGCGACCTGGTTGCCCTCGTAGATCCGGCCCTTGTCGGCGGCGTACGCCTCCATGGAGCCGTGCCAGTCGAGGTGGTCGGGCGCCAGGTTGAGCACGACGGCCGAGTGGGCGCGCACGGACGGCGCCCAGTGGAGCTGGTAGCTGGAGAGCTCGACGGCGAGCACGTCGTACTCCTCCTCGCCGAGCACCGCGTCGAGGAGGGAGACGCCGATGTTGCCGACGGCGGCGGTGCGCAGGCCCGCCGCCTCGAGGATGGAGGCGAGCATCCGGGTGGTCGTGGTCTTGCCGTTGGTGCCGGTGACCGCGAGCCAGGGGGCCGCCCCCGGCCCGCGCAGGCGCCAGGCCAGCTCGACGTCGCCCCAGACCTCCACACCGGCCTCGGCGGCGGCCGCGAAGATCGGCTTGTCCGGCCGCCAGCCGGGGGTGGTGACGAGGAGCTCGGTGCCGGACGGCAGGGTCGCCCCGTCCCCGAGGCGGACGGTGATGCCCTCCGCCTCCAGTTCGGCGGCCTGCGCCCGGGAGCGCTCGTCGTCGCCGTCGTTGACCACCGTCACGACGGCGCCGCGGCCGTGCAGGACACGGGCGGCCGGGATACCGGAGACGCCGAGTCCCGCGACGGTGACGTGCTTGCCCTGCCAGTCCAGCTGTTCGCTCACTTTTCGGATGCCCATCCCGCGTAGAAGAGACCGAGGCCGACGATGACGCACATGCCCTGGATGATCCAGAACCGGACGACGACCAGGACCTCGGACCACCCCTTGAGTTCGAAGTGGTGCTGGAGGGGGGCCATCCGGAAGACCCGCTTGCCGGTCATGCGGAACGATCCGACCTGGATGACCACGGACATGGTGATCAGGACGAAGAGGCCGCCGAGCAGGGCCAGCAGGAGCTCCGTGCGGGAGCAGATGGCGAGGCCGGCGAGCGCGCCGCCGAGGGCCAGCGAGCCGGTGTCACCCATGAAGATCTTGGCGGGCGAGGTGTTCCACCACAGGAAGCCGAAACAGGCGCCCATGAGGGCGGAGGCCACGACCGCGAGGTCGAGCGGGTCGCGGACCTCGAAACAGGCGTTGGGGTTGGTGAGGTCCATCGCGTTGGCGCAGGACTCCTGGAACTGCCAGAGCCCGATGAACGTGTAGGCGCCGAAGACCATCACCGAGGCGCCGGTCGCCAGGCCGTCCAGACCGTCCGTCAGGTTCACGCCGTTGGACATGGCCAGGATCATGAAGAGGGCCCAGACCACGAACAGCACCGGGCCGATCGACCAGCCGAAGTCCGTGATGAACGAGAGCTTCGTGGAGGCCGGGGTGAGCCCGCGCAGGTCGGCGAACTGGAGCGAGAGCACCGCGAAGGCGATGCCCACGATCAGCTGGCCGGCCATCTTCGCCTTGGCCCGCAGGCCGAGCGACCGCTGCTTGACGATCTTGATGTAGTCGTCGAGGAAGCCGACGAGCCCCATGCCGGCCATCAGGAACAGCACGAGGACGCCCGAGTACGTCGGGTCCTCGCCGGTGATGACCTTCGCCAGGGCGTACGCGATGAGCGTGGCGAGGATGAAGGAGATGCCGCCCATGGTGGGCGTGCCCTTCTTCCCCAGGTGGCCGCGCGGGCCGTCGTCCCGGATGAACTGGCCGTATCCCTTGCGGGCGAGCAGCTTGATGAGCAGCGGGGTGCCGATCAGGGTCAGGAAGAGACCGATGGCCCCCGCGAAGAGGATCTGCCTCATCGGCCGGCGACCTCACCCTCGGTGTCGAGCAGCGCCAGCGCGACCTGCTCGAGACCGACCGACCTGGATGCCTTCACAAGGACGACGTCCCCCGGGCGCAGCTCACTGCGCAACAGGTCGACAGCCGCCTGCGCGTCGGACACGTGCACCGACTCCTCACCCCACGAACCCTCGTTATATGCGCCCAGTTGCAGCCAGGACGCTTCCCTGTCCCCGACCGCGACGAGCTTGCTGACGTTGAGCCGGACGGCGAGCCGTCCGACCGCGTCGTGCTCGGCCAGCGAGGCGTCGCCGAGCTCGGCCATCTTGCCGAGCACCGCCCACGTACGACCCCCCTGGGCCTGTGCGGCCCGGCCCATGGCCGCGAGCGCGCGCAGGGCGGCTCGCATGGACTCGGGGTTCGCGTTGTAGGCGTCGTTGACGATCGTCACGCCGTCCGGACGCTCGGTGACCTCCATGCGCCAGCGCGACAGGGAACCGGCCTCGGAGAGCGCGGTGGCGATCTCCTCGGCAGGCATGCCCAGCTCGTGCGCGACGGCGGCCGCTGCGAGCGCGTTCGACACGTGGTGCTCACCGTACAGGCGCAAGGTCACGTCGCTGCACCCGGTGGGTGTGTGAAGGCGGAAAGCGGGCTGTCCGGTCGCGGTGAGGCGGACGTTCTCGGCCCGTACGGCCGCTTCGTCCGCTTCGCCGAAGAGGGTCACGCGCGCCTTGGTGCGGCTCGCCATGGCGCGGACGAGCGGGTCGTCGGCGTTGAGGACCGCCACGCCGCCGTCCTCGGCGGACGGGAGGGACTCGACGAGTTCGCCCTTGGCCTGGGCGATCTGCTCCCGGCCGCCGAACTCCCCGATGTGGGCGCTGCCCACGTTGAGGACGAGGCCGATACGGGGCGGGGTGAGCTCCGTGAGGTAGCGGATGTGGCCGATGCCGCGGGCACCCATCTCCAGGACGAGGTGCCGGGTCTCGTCGGTGGCCGTGAGCGCGGTGAGCGGCAGGCCGATCTCGTTGTTCAGCGAGCCGGGCGTCCACACGGTCGGCGCGTGCCGTTCGAGGACCTGGGCGATCAGGTCCTTGGTGGAGGTCTTGCCGGCCGAGCCGGTGAGGGCGACGACATCGGTGCCGAGGCGCTTCACGACCGCGCGGGCGAGGGCTCCGAGCGCGGCCTGGACGTCGTCCACGACGATCGCGGGCACGCCGACGGGGCGGGCGGCGAGCACCGCCGCCGCGCCCGCCTCGACGGCGCGCTGCGCGTAGTCGTGGCCGTCGACACGCTCCCCGGCGAAGGCGGCGAAGAGACTGCCGTCCCGCACCTCACGGGAGTCGATGACGACGGGCCCGGTGATCCGGGCGGCCGGATCCGGTATGTCGTGCGCCTGCCCGCCGACGATTTCGGCGATCTCGGCGAGGGAGAGGGCGATCACTGCTTCATCCCTGACTGTTCTGGTGGCTGGCGGTGGCTCCGCCGGCCGGCGGAGCGGCTTGGGCGTTCTGGTCGAGGATCGCGGCGCGCAGGACCTCGCGGTCGTCGAAGGGCCGGACCACGCCGGCCGTCTCCTGGCCCTGCTCGTGGCCCTTGCCGGCGACGAGGACGGTGTCGCCGGGCTTCGCGCGGGCCACGGCGGCCGCGATGGCGGCGGCGCGGTCCGCGAGGACGAGGACCTCGCCGCGCTCCCCGGCGGGCACCTCGGCGGCGCCCGCGAGCATCGTGGTGAGGATCGCGAGGGGGTCCTCGGAGCGGGGGTTGTCGGAGGTCAGCACGGCCGTGTCGGCGAGCCGCGCCGCGGCGGCGCCCATCGGGCCGCGTTTGGTGGTGTCCCGGTCGCCGCCGCAGCCGATGACCACGTGCAGCCGGCCCTCGGTGACCTCGCGCAGGGAGCGGAGGACCGATTCGACGGCGTCGGTCTTGTGGGCGTAGTCGACGACGGCGAGGTACGGCTGGCCGGCCTCGACGCGCTCCAGCCGGCCGGGGACGCCGGGGACGGCCGCGACGCCGTCGGCCGCGGCCTTGGGGTCCAGGCCGGCGGTGGCGAGGGTCGCGACGGCCGCGAGGGTGTTGGCGACGTTGAACGGGCCGGGCAGCGGGGCGGTGGCGGCGATCCGCTCGCCTCCGGGGCCGACGGCGGTGAACGTCGAGGTGTGGGAGCCGAGGACGAGGTCCTCGGCGCGCCAGTCGGCGTCGGCGCGGCCCTCCGCGGAGAAGGTGACGACCGGGACGGTCGCCTCCTTCGCGAGACGGCGGCCGTACTCGTCGTCGGCGTTCACGACGCCGATCCGGCTGCGCTCGGGGGTGAAGAGGCTCGCCTTGGCCCGGTAGTAGTCCTCCATGTCGGAGTGGAACTCCATGTGTTCCGGGCTGAGGTTGTTGAAGACGGCGACGTCGAAGACGCAGCCGTCGACCCGGCCGAGCACGAGGGCGTGGCTGGAGACCTCCATGGCGACGGCCTCGACGCCCCGTTCGCGCATGACGGCGAAGAGGGCCTGGAGGTCGGTGGCCTCGGGGGTGGTCCGCTCCGACTTGATGCGCTCGTCGCCGATCCGCATCTCGACGGTGCCGACCAGGCCGGTGCGCCGGCCGGAGCCGCGCAGACCGCCTTCGACGAGGTAGGCGGTGGTCGTCTTGCCGGAGGTGCCCGTGATGCCGATCTGGAGGAGGCCCTCACCGGGGCGTCCGTAGATCTCGGCGGCGAGTTCGCCCATGTGGCCGCGCGGGTTCTCCACGACCAGGACCGGCAGGCCGGTCGCGGCGGCGCGTTCGGCGCCGGCCGGGTCGGTGAGGATCGCGGCGGCGCCGAGGTCCGCGGCCTGGGCGACGAAGTCGGCGCCGTGGGCGCGGGCGCCGGGCAGCGCCGCGTACACGTCGCCGGGGCGCACCGCCCGCGAGTCGTGGGTGATCCCCGACACCGCGACCGCGCCGGGCGTCTCGACGCCCAGCCGTGCGGCCAGCTCGCCCAGGGGTGTCGGGCGGGCCTGCCGCGGCCGGGGTGGGGTGGTTCGGTACTGATCAGCGTGTGGCACGGCGGTGAGCGTACCGGGCGCACCCTCTGCGGGGCTAAATGAGCCCGGGGCGTCGCCGGAGTTCGATTTCCGGTTCCCGGAACGGGGGGTGATCGTTGTCACTGGTGCTCCCGGAGTGTCACGGGGTGTCACGGGGTGGGGTCGAAGGTGACGGGCAGTCGGGGGGCCTCGCGGCCGGTGGGGGCCACGTGGAGGGTCTTGAGGGCGAACTCCATGACCTTCTTGTAGATCGGTCCGCAGATCTGGCCGCCGAAGTAGCTGCCCTTGGTGGGGTTCTGGATGGCGCAGTAGACGGTGACGCGGGGGGCGTCGGCGGGGGCGAAGCCGGCGAAGGAGGCGGTGTAGCCCTTGTAGCGGCCGAGTTCGGGGTCGACCCGGTTGGCGGTACCGGTCTTTCCGGCCACGCGGTAGCCGGGGATGGCGGCGCGGGTACCGGTGCCCTCGCGGTCGTCGACGACGGACTCCAGCATCTCGGCGAGGGTCCGGGCGGTCTTCTCGCTGACGACGCGGGTCTTGGCGGGCTCGGGGGCCGGGGTGAAGCGGCCGTCGGGGCCCTTGGTGCCGCGCACGAGGCTCGGTTCGACGCGTACGCCCCCGTTGGCGATGGTCGAGTAGACGGAGGCGGCCTGCATGGCGTTGACGGAGAGGCCCTGGCCGAAGGGGATCGTGTACTGCTGGGAGGTGGACCACTTCTCGGGCTTGGCGAGGATGCCGGAGGTCTCCCCCGGGTAGTCCAGGCCGGTGGGGCTGCCGATGCCGAACTTGCGCAGGTAGGAGTCGAGGATCCGGTTGGACTCGGCCTGGGTGGCGCCGAGCTGGCCGGTGGCGAGGATGGTGCCGATGTTGCTGGACTTGGCGAGGACGCCGTTGAGGGTCAGGTACCAGGTGATGTGGTCGACGTCGTCCTTGAACAGCCGGTCGCCGCGGTGGAGCCGGTTGGGGACGACGACGTGCGTGTCGGGGGCCGCCTTGCCCTCCTCCAGGACCGCGGCCATGGACATGACCTTGCTGGTGGAGCCGGGTTCGTAGGCGTCCTGAAGGGCCGCGTTGCCCATGGAGGCGGAGTTGGCGGCGGAGAGGTCGTTGGGGTCGAAGCCGGGGGCGTTGGCCATGGCGAGGACCTCGCCGGTGCGGGTGTCCTGCACGATGACGTAGCCGCGGTCGGCCTTGGACTTGCGGACCTGTTCGGTGATGGCCCGCTGGGCGGCCCACTGGATGTCGCGGTCGATGGTGAGTTCGACGTCGGAACCGGGGACGGCGGGCGTGCCCTGGGAGCCGGCGGTGGGCACCTGGCGGCCGTTGGACTGGGTGAAGCGGATCTTGCCGTCCTTGCCGGCGAGTTCGCCGTCGAGCATGGACTCCACGCCGCCGGCGCCGCGGCCCTCGGCGTTGACGTATCCCAGTATCCCGGCGGCGAGTTCACCGTTGGGGTAGACGCGCTTGCTGCTGGGCTCGCTGAGGATGCCGCCGAGCAGGTTCACCTTGGTGCCGCCGGGTTCCTGGGCCTTCTGGCCGTACACCCTCTTGAGGTCCCTGATCTGGTTCCAGACCTGCGGGGTCTGCTTGCGGGCCAGCAGGGTGTAGCGGGACTTGGGGGTGCGCAGCTTCTTGGCGATCTCGGCGGGTTCCTTGCCGAGGAGCGGGGCGAGGAGGGCGGCGGCCTGCTCGGGGGCGTCGGGGACCTTGCTCTCCTCGGGCGTGAAGAGTTTCGGGTCGGCGGTGATGTCGTACGCGTCGACGCTGGAGGCCAGCGCGATGCCGTTGCGGTCGGTGATCTCACCGCGTTCGGCGGACAGCGTGTACTCCTGGTAGCGGTACGCGGCGGCCTTGGCGGCGTACGCGTCGGCGTGCACGGCCTGCACCTGGAGCAGGCGCCCCACGAAGACGAGCATGACGAGGGTCAGGCCGACGGAGATCAGCCGCAACCGGGGCCGGGGGCTGCCGAGCTTGATGGTGCGGGGTTTCCGGGCGGGCGGGCGGGGCGCGGGGCGCCGGGTGCCCGGGCGGGGCGCGGGGCGGGCGCTGCGGGCTCCGGCGGAGGCGGGCCGGGGGCGGGCGGGCCGGGCGGGGCCGGGGACGCGGCGGCGCGGGGGCTCCTGGGACGGCACTGCTCGGTCACCTGCCGGAGGTCGTGGGGAGGGTGGTCGGGGGCACGGTCGCGCCGGACGCCGTCGTGTCGGCCGCGGTACCGGCGGCGGGGTCCGCCTCGGAGGCGGCGTCCGTCCGCGCGGGGTCGGTCCCGGCGACGGACGTGTCCAGGGCGGACTGCTGCTGGAGCTGGTCGGTCGGCGCGGGGTCGGTCCCGGCGACGGACGTGGCGGGCGGCGCCGCCGGAGGTTCCGTGGGCGGGGCCGGGACGGGCGTGGGGCTCGGCTCCGGGGAGGGGGCCGCGGAGGGCACGCCCAGCACCTTGCCGTCGGGCCCGAGGAAGGCGGGGCTGCCGCCCGGCACCATGCCGAGCCGGCGGGCGGCCCTCTCCAGGGCGTCGGGGGCGGCGTGGGCGTCCACGTCCCGCTGGAGCGCCTGCTCCTCGTCGGTGAGCTCGGTGGTGCGGTCCTTGAGCTCGCGCAGTTTGAAGGAGCCCTGGTTGAGCGCCGAGTTCAGCAGGAGCAGGCTGATGAGCCCGCCGCCGAGCAGGACCACGACCAGCAGGACGAAGGGGGTGCGGGCGGCCGAGCTGGGCCCCGACGGCATGAGCCGCCCGAGCCGCGCGGCCCGCCCTTTGAGCGGCCCCTTCGCCGGGCTCACAGCACGTCCTCCCGGATGCGCTCGGCCCCGCGGAGCCGGGCCGGCGCGGCGCGGCGGTTCTCGGCCACCTCTTCTTCGGTGGGGAGTTCGGCGCCCCGGGTGAGGAGCTTGAGCCGGGGCTGGTACTTCTCCGGGACGACCGGCAGGCCGGGCGGCGCGGTGGTCGCCGCGCCGGCCGCGAAGACCTGCTTGACCAGCCGGTCCTCCAGGGAGTGGTACGAGAGGACGGCGATGCGGCCGCCCACGGCGAGGGCCTTCACGGCGGCCGGAACGGCCCGCTCCAGGACCGACAGCTCGCCGTTGACCTCGATGCGCAGGGCCTGGAAGGTCCGCTTGGCCGGATTGCCGCCGGTGCGCTTGGCGGCCTGCGGAAGGGAGTCGCGGATCAGCTCGACGAGCCGGGCGCTGTTGGTGAACGGTTCCTTCTCGCGCTCGCGGACGATGGCCGAGACGATCCGCTTGGCCTGCTTCTCCTCGCCGTACGCGCGCAGGATGCGGACGAGTTCCCCGGCCGGGTAGGTGTTGAGGACCTCGGCGGCGCCGATGCCGGTCGTCTGGTCCATGCGCATGTCGAGCGGGGCGTCCTGCGCGTAGGCGAAACCGCGGTCGGCCTCGTCCAGCTGCATGGAGGAGACGCCCAGGTCGAAGAGGACGCCGTCCACCTTCGGGAGGCCGAGCCGGTCGAGGACCTCGGGCAGCTCGTCGTACACGGCGTGGACGAGGGTGGCGCGCTCCCCGTACGGGGCGAGCCGCTCGCCGGAGAGCCGCAGCGCCTCCTTGTCCCGGTCGAGGGCGACGAGCCGCGCCTCGGGGAAGGAACGGAGCAGCGCCTCGCTGTGTCCGCCGAGACCCAGGGTGCAGTCGACGACGACCGCGCCGGGGCGCTGGAGGGCGGGGGCCAACATGTCCAGGCACCGCTGGAGCATCACCGGGACGTGTCGGTCGTTGCTCAATGCGCCCTCTCAGATCCGGCGCGGAGGCACGTACCGCCGAGCGGGAGGATGCCGAGCCGTAGGTACCGCCGCACACACGGGGGAGAAACCGCGGAAATCGCTCGATGTCTCCGTGAACTCCGCGTCACTTTAGTCCACGGGCCCCGCCGGTCAATCAACCGGCTGGCGCGTCGCGGAGAGCCGCGGGGGCGGGTGGACGCCACCCTTCCGGAGGCGCCCTCCCCGGCCTGTGGGGTGGCTCACACCAAGGGCGGTCGGGGTTCTTTGTCCGCCCTCACAGGCGCCCGCCCGGGGCCGTGCCCCCTACCGTCGGGAGCATGACGCCCTCCGCGCACTCCTCCTCCGTCGTCCTGGCCGGCGACTCCACCGTCACGGACCGCCTCGTCGCGGCCAACGAGCGGTACGCCGCGGCGTTCGCCGACCCCGGCATGGACGCCCGGCCCGTCCTCGGCGTCGCCGTGGTCGCCTGCATGGACGCCCGGCTCGACCTGCACGCGGCGCTCGGCCTGGAACTCGGCGACTGCCACACCATCCGTAACGCCGGCGGGGTGGTCACGGACGACGTGATCCGCTCCCTCACCATCAGCCAGCGCGCCCTGGGCACCCGCAGCGTGGTGCTGATCCACCACACCGGCTGCGGTCTGGAGACCCTCACGGAGGAGTTCCGGCACGAGCTGGAGATGGAGGTCGGGCAGCGGCCGGCCTGGGCCGTCGAGGCCTTCCGCGACGTCGAGCAGGACGTCCGGCAGTCGATGCGGCGGGTGCGGACCTCCCCCTTCCTCCCGTACACCGACGACGTCCGCGGCTTCGTGTTCGACGTGACGACCGGTCTGCTGCGCGAGGTCGACCCGGCCTGAAAGCCGGGCGGCTGGGCCCGGCCGACCAGGCGTAACGCCCGCGAAACCGGCGCAAACCCCGGCATCTCCTCCGCACTTGTCCACAGGCGAGTGACACAACCCGGCCACGCCAACAAGAATGCTCGGGTGACACCCCCCGCAGACCGCCCGGACGGGCTCCGGCGGGGGCAGGTGTCGGTGTTCCTGCAAGGCCGAGGAGGGCCGGGTGACGACCTATGACGATCGAGCGAGCCTCACTGATCTGACCACCACCGCGGAGCGTGTCCGCAGATCGGTGGAGAGTGTGATCGAGGGCAAGCCCGAGGTCGTACGGCTCTCGCTGACCGTACTGCTCGCCGAGGGGCACCTCCTCATCGAGGACGTCCCCGGCGTCGGCAAGACCATGCTCGCCAAGACGCTGGCCCGGTCCATCGACTGTTCGGTGCGCCGCATCCAGTTCACGCCCGACCTGCTGCCCTCGGACGTGACGGGCGTGTCGATCTTCGACCAGCAGCGGCGGGACTTCGAGTTCAAGCCGGGCGCGATCTTCGCCCAGGTCGTCATCGGCGACGAGATCAACCGCGCCTCGCCGAAGACGCAGTCCGCGCTCCTGGAGTCCATGGAGGAGCGGCAGGTGACCGTGGACGGGCAGACGTACGAGCTGCCGAGCCCGTTCATGGTCGTCGCCACCCAGAACCCGGTGGAGATGGAGGGCACCTATCCGCTGCCCGAGGCGCAGCGGGACCGGTTCATGGCCCGGGTGTCCATCGGCTACCCGAGCCCGGAGGCCGAGCTGCAGATGCTCGACGTGCACGGCTCGGTCTCCCCGCTGGACGACCTCCGGCCGGTCGCGCACGCGCACGACGTGCTGAAGCTGATCGAGGCGGTGCGCGCGGTGCACGTGGCCGACGCCGTGCGCCGGTACGCCGTCGACATCGTCTCCGCCACCCGCACCCACCCCGACCTGCGGCTGGGCGCCTCCCCGCGGGCCACGCTCCACCTGCTGCGGGCCGCCAAGGCCTCGGCGGCCCTGTCCGGACGCGAGTACGTGCTGCCCGACGACCTGCAGGCGCTCGCCGTGCCGGTCCTGGCGCACCGGCTCCTGCCGACGGCGCAGGCGCAGCTGAACCGCCGTACCTCCGAGCAGGTCGTCCTCGACATCCTCCAGCGCACCCCCGTCCCGGCCACGGCCCCGCCGGCCGCGCCCGGCTTCGGGCAGCCGCAGCCCGGCGCCCGGCGGCTGTGATGACGACCGCTGCCGTGCGCGCCGGGCAGCGGGACGAGGACGACCGGGGCGGGCTGCGGGCCTCCTTCGGCGGTCTGACCACCCGCGGCCGGTCCTTCCTCGCCGCCGGGGTGGCCGCCGCCGTCTGCGCGTACGTCCTCGGCCAGGCCGACCTGCTGCGGGTGGGGCTGCTCCTCGCCGTGCTGCCGGTCCTCTGCGTCCTGGTGCTGCACCGCACCCGCTACCGGGTCGCGACCTCGCGGCGGCTGACGCCCCAGCGGGTGGCGGCCGGTTCCGAGGCCCGGGTGCAGCTGCGGATGGAGAACGCCTCGAAGCTGCCCACCGGCCTGCTCATGCTCCAGGACCACGTGCCGTACACGCTGGGGTCCCGCCCCCGCTTCGTCCTGGACCGGGTCGAGGCGGGCGGGCGGCGCGAGGTGTCGTACCGGGTCCGCTCCGACCTGCGCGGCCGGTTCCCGCTCGGCCCGCTCCAGCTGCGGCTCGGCGACCCCTTCGGGATGTGCGAGCTGACCCGCTCCTTCAGCGCGTACGACACCCTCACCGTCGTACCCCGGACGGAACCACTGCCTCCGGTGGCGCTCTCCGGGGAGGCGGTGGGACAGGGCGAGGGCCGGCGGCGTTCGCTGGCGCTCGCCGGGGACGACGACGTCATCCCGCGCGCCTACCGGCACGGTGACGACCTGCGCCGGGTGCACTGGCGCTCCACCGCCCGCTACGGCGAGCTGATGGTGCGCGGCGAGGAGCAGCCGCAGCGCGCCCGGTGCACGGTGCTCCTGGACACCCGCCAGGTCGCCTACCGGGGCGCGGGGCCCGACGCGGCCTTCGAGTGGGCGGTGTCCGGGGCGGCCTCCGTCCTGACGCACATGCTGGAGCGCGGGTACGCCGTCCGGCTGGTCACGGACACCGGCAGCTCCGCGCCCGGCGACGGCGGGGACGGCTTCGGCGGTTCCGGGCAGGACGCGGCGGAAGCGGCCGGGCTCATGATGGACACCCTCGCGGTCGTGGGCCACTCCGAGGGCGCCGGACTGTCCCGCGCCTCGGAGGCGCTGCGCTCCGGCGAGGGGCTCCTGGTCGCCTTCCTCGGCGACCTCGACGAACGGCAGGCGGCTCTGGTGGGGCGGATGCGGGCGCGCGCCGGCGCGGCCGTCGCGTTCGTCCTCGACTCCGGCAGCTGGCAGGCGTACGGCTCCGGCGGCGGTACGCCGCCCGGGACCGGCGAGGCGGCCCGGGACCGGCTGCGGCAGCTGCGCGAGGCGGGCTGGACGGCGGTCGCCGTGCCGCCGGGGGCGCGGATCGCCGAGGTGTGGCGGAAAGCGGCCGGGGGCCGCCCCGAGACGGCGCAGAGCTACGGGGGTCGGTCATGAGCGGGCGTACGCGCCTCACGCCGGCCGCCTGGGCCGCCACCCTCACGGCGGCCGGGGCGCTCCTTCCGCTGGTGCGGCCGGTGACCTGGATCTTCACGGCGGCCCTGGTGCTCGGCCTGGTCAGCGGGGCGGGCGTGCTGGCGCGCCGGGTGCCGCTGGCCCGGCCGCTGACGGTCACCGCGCAGGCGGTCGTCGCGCTGCTGGCGCTGACCGTGGCCTTCGCCCGCGAGCAGGCCCTGCTGGGGGTGATCCCCGGGCCGGAGGTCTTCGCGCACGCCGTGGAGCTGTTCCGGTCGGGCGCCGAGGACGTCGGGCGGTACGCGGCCCCGGCACCGGACACCGAGGGCATCCGGCTGATGCTGGTGGGCGGTGTGGTGGTGATCGGGCTCCTGGTGGACGCCCTCGCCGTCACCTTCCGGCGGGCCGCCCCGGCGGGCCTGCCGCTGCTGGCGCTGTACTCGGTGGCCGCGGGGCTCTCCGGCGGCGGGGCCGGGCACCTGTGGTTCCTGCTGGCCGCCTCGGGCTATCTGCTGCTGCTCCTCGCGGAGAGCCGCGACCGGCTCTCCCAGTGGGGGCGGGTCTTCGGCGGTCCGCAACGGCCCGGCCGGCGGACGGCGCCGGCCTCCGGTGGCGGCCCGGCGTTCGCGCCGGTGCGGACCGGGCGGCGGATCGGGGCCGTGGCGATGGGGCTCGCCCTCGCGGTGCCGCTGGTGCTGCCCGGCCTCGGCGGCGGTCTGCTCGGCGGCGCCGGTGAGGGGGCCGGTTCGGGTGACGGGCAGGGCGGCACCATCTCGGCGGTCAACCCGCTGGTCGCCCTCCAGGACAACCTGCGCCAGCCGCAGGACCGGGAGGTCCTGCGCTACCGGACCAACAGCCGTGACATCGGCGACCTGTACCTGCGGCTGGTCTCGCTCGACCAGTTCGACGGGGCCTCGTGGAAGTCGTCGGTCCGCCCGATCGAGGACGTGCCGCGGCTGCTGCCCTTCCCCGAGGGGCTCGCCCAGGGTGTGCCGTCGACCGAGGTGACGACCAACTTCGTCGCCTCGGAGGCGTACCGGGACAAGTGGCTGCCGATGCCGTACCCGGTGGCGAAGATCGACATCGACGGGCGGTGGCGGTACGAGCCGGCCGGCCGGACGATCGTCGGCGACAACAAGCAGACCACCGGTGGCGTCCGCTACCAGGTGACCAGCCTCGACGTGCGGCCGACGGCGGACCTGCTGGCCGGGGCCGGTGCCGCGCCGGAGAAGCTGCGCCGGGAGTACACCAAGGTGCCCGAGTCGCTGCCGGCCGACGTGCGGGCGACGGCGCTGCGGATCACCCGGGGCGCGCGGAGCGACTACGAGCAGGCGGTGAAGCTCCAGGAGTGGTTCGCGCGGGACGGCGGCTTCCGGTACGAGGTGAACGTCGACTCCGGGACCGGGGTGCAGGCGATCTCCCGCTTCCTCCGCGACAAGCAGGGCTTCTGCGTCCACTTCTCCTTCTCCATGGCGGCGATGGCCCGCACCCTGGGCATCCCCGCGCGGGTGGCCGTCGGCTTCATGCCCGGCACCCCGCAGAGCGACGGCTCCGTCTCGGTCGGCATCCGGGACGCGCACGCCTGGCCCGAGCTGTACTTCGAGGGCGTGGGCTGGACCCGGTTCGAGCCGACGCCGTCGCGGGGCTCGGCCCCCGACTACACCCGGCCCGAGAGGCCGTCGGGCACGGCGACCGACGTGCCGCAGCCGCGGCAGAGCGCCTCGGAGCGGCCGTCGGTCGCGCCGAGCGCCTCGGAGAGCTGCCCGGCGCAGCTGCGCCGCCTGGGCGAGTGCGGCCCGGACGTGGCGGCCGGAGCCGCTTCCCCGGGCGGTGGCGGTACGGACTGGTGGGACGGGGTCCTGATCGGCGCCGCGGTCCTGCTGGTTCTGGCGCTGCCCCTGCTGCCGGCGCTCTGGCGCGCGCGCCTGCGGGCGCACCGGCTCGGGGGGTCGGGGGCTCGGGATCCCTCGGCGGTGGCGGCACGGACGCTGGCGGTCTGGGCGGAGGTCAACGACACCGCCTGGGACTACGGGATCGAGCCGGACGAGTCGCGCACCCCGCGGGGCACGGCGGCGCGGATCGTCTCCCGGGGCGAGCTGGCGGGCGAGGCCGCCGAGGCGGTGCACCGCGTGGCGGGGGCCGTGGAGGAGACCCTCTACGCCCCGTCGCCCCGCCCCACGCCGGGTCTCTCGGAGGACGCGGCCCGCGTCCGCGCCGCCTTCCACGCCGCGGCCGGCCGGCGCGCCCGCGCCCGCGCGCTCCTGGCCCCGCGCTCGGCGGCCCGTCTGCGGTGGGCCCTGGCCGAACGCCGGGCGGGGGTCTCGACGGCCTGGTCGACCCGCCGGGACGCGGCCGTGGCGGCCCCGCTCGCGCTGCTGCGCCGCGGGTCCCGCGAGGCCGGCTGAGAGCGGGGCGGGCGGGGGCCCGCGGGGGGCGTCGTGGCCCGCGGGTCACGACGCGCGGCGGCGCCGTGAATCGTGCCCGCGCAGGGCCCCCGGGCGCCCGCCCCGGGCCCCGCCAGGCCGGTCCGGTCCGGCTCGACGCCCGGGACGGACGGCGGTCCGTCCCGGGAACCGCCGGGCGAGCCGTCTCCCCTCCGACCGGGCTCGCCGTGCCGCGGGCCCGGGTGCGCTCGGCCGGAAAAACACGTCGAGCCCCGTGGGCCTCGCGCCGGACGGCGCGGGAGCCACGGGGCTCGAGGTGCTGGGGTGCGGGGCTGCCGCTCAGGGGGGCGTCAGTGGCCGCCGCCCTGCTGTTCGTCACGGCGGCGCTGCCACCGCTCCTCGATACGGTTCATCATGGAGCGTCGCTGCCGGGTCTGACGGCCTCCGGCCGCCACTCCTCCACCGGCCTGCTGCTCACCCGGCTTGGGCGCCTTGCGCCATCCGGTGACCGCCAGGACCGCGCAGCCCAGCATGACGAGGAATCCCACCACGCTGATCCAGATCTGCTGTGCGACCATTCCGGCCATGAGGAGCGCGATACCCACCAGGAAGCCGGCGACTGCCTGGTAGACCCGTCGCCGGGTGTACGTACGCAGTCCGCTTCCCTCGAGCGCTGTCGCGAACTTGGGATCTTCGGCGTACAGCGCTCGCTCCATCTGCTCGAGCATTCGCTGCTCGTGCTCCGAGAGCGGCACGGAGTCCTCCTAGTCGTCGGTCGCGGGGGCGACCGGTATGCGGCCCTTTCAGGATAGGCAGGGAATCGCCCCCGTGAAACCCGCCCACAATGCCGAAAAGCCAATCCGGGCCGCCATGCGGATCGGTTGCTGAAGCGTTGATTCCCCAGCCCCTTGTCCGTCATGCCGGATGGTGTGCCTCGATCATACGGGGCCGGACCCCTGATCGGGCGGCCTGTGGCGTACTCCTCGCGGGGGCGGCGCCCCCACCGCCGGACGGGTGCCCGTCCGGCGGCGGCAACGAGGGTCCGGGGTCAGGCCTGCTTCTCGCCGAGGAGGTGGAGCTGAGTGGCGATGGCGTGGAAGGAGGGCAGCTCGGCCGCGGCGGCCTCCAGCTTGAGCAGGGCCTCCGTCGCGCCGGGCTCGGTGTCGACGAGGACGCCGGGGACCAGGTCGGCGAAGACCCGGACGCCGTGGACGGCGCCGACGCTCAGCCCGGCCTCGGCGGCCAGCTCGGTGAGCTGATCGGCGGTGAAGCGCCGGGGCACGGGGTCACCGGCGCCCCAGCGGCCGGCCGGGTCGGCGAGCGCGGTCCGGGCCTCGGTGAAGTGGCCGGCGAGGGCGCGGGCGAGGACGGCACCGCCGAGTCCGGCGGCGAGCAGGCTGAGGCTGCCGCCGGGCCGGAGCGCGGCGGCCGCGTTCCGTACGCCCTCGGCGGGGTCGTCCACGTACTCGAGGACGCCGTGGCAGAGCACCGCGTCGTAGCCCTCGCGCCCGACCACGTCGAAAAGGCCGCGAATGTCGCCCTGGACGCCGGTGACCCGGTCGGCGACCCCGGCCTCGGCGGCCCGGCGCTCCAGCGCGAAGAGGGCGTTGGGGCTGGGGTCCACGACGGTGACCCGGTGCCCGAGGCGGGCCACCGGCACCGCGAAGTTGCCGGAGCCGCCGCCGGTGTCGAGGACATCGAGGCTGTCCTTCCCGGTGGCCTTGGCACGGCGGTCCAGGGCGTCCTGGAGGACGTCCCAGACGACGGCGGTCCGCAGAGAGGCGCGCGAGGGGCGCGACGACGCCTCTCGGCCGAAGACAGGGGAAGGGTCCGGCACGGCTTTTGACTCCTCGGTGACGGGTACGGACGTCCCCACCCTATGGCCTCGGCCGTCCTCGGTGGATCATCCGGCCGCCTCGCCGGGGGCGCCCTGGCGGGGCAGCACCGGCCGGAGCGCGAGGAGCCGCTCGACCAGGCGGAGGAAGTGGGCGGCGTCCCTGAGCAGGTCGTCGGCGTCGCGCCGGCCGACGGCGGTGGCGATGCCGGCCTCGGCGCGGGCGCGCCGCTCGGCGCCGGAGGCGAAGAGGGCGCTCCACTCGGTGAGCTCGGGCGCGAGTTCGGGGAGCAGTTCCCAGGCGCTCCGTATGCGCTGCCGCTTGCGGGCGGCCGGGGGCTGGGGCCTGGCCCGGGCGGCGAGCACCGCGGCGGCTGCCCGCAGGGCGGCGAGGTGCGCGGTGGCGTACCGCTCGTGGGGCCGGTCGAGGGCGGCGGCCTCGGCGAGCCCCGCGCGGGCCTTGGCGAGCAGGTCGAGGGCGGCGGGCGGGGCGGAGTCGCGGCGGGACACGGGGTGGACGTCGGACGCGGGTCCGAGCTGTGCGGGGGCAGGGTGGCCGCTCGGGCGGCGCCGGGACGCGGCAGCGGAAGGGCTGGCCATGACGAGCCTCCTGTCGTCGTGTGACGGCGCTGTGGCCGTATGTGCCCATCGTGCAACCCCCCACTGACAATCACCCTGACCTGCGCTTTTCGGGCGAACGGCACCGGGGGCGGGGCGCCCGTGCCGCCCCCGGTGCCGTTCGCCCGGCTGGCGCGTCAGGCCTCACCGAACGTGGTGACGCTCACCGGGACCGGAGCGTCCGCGGCGGCACCGGGACCGGAGGGCCGCACGGCCTCCGCCCGCCCGCGGCGACCGCCTTCGGGAAGAAGGGTGAGCAGGCCCAGCACCGCCAGGGCGGCGCCGAGCCAGAGCGGCGCGCGCAGGCCGAAGTGCGCGACGAAGACCCCGCCCAGGAAGGACCCGAGGATCACGCCGAGGGTGATGAAGGAGGAGTGGACGGTGTTGACCAGGGGGCCGGAGTTTCCGGTGCGCTGGACGCGGAGCGCCATCGCCGGGTTCATGGTGACCCCGACCAGGCCGACGCCCACCATGAGGGCCACGGCCGCGGCCCCCACGTCGGCGAGGAGGGCGAAGGCCGCCAGGAACAGGACGTTGAGCCCGAGGCCGGCGGCCTGGACCGCGACGGTGTGCCGGTCGGCGAGCCGGCCGACGGCGGTGTTGCCGATGACGGTGGCGGCTCCGTAGGCGATCAGCAGGAGCGGGACGGTGCTCGCGTCGAAACCGCTGACCTCGGTGAGGATCGGGGTGAAGTAGCTGAAGGCGGCGAAGGTGGCACCGATGATGAAGGTGCTCGTGGAGAGCACCAGCCACAGCCGTGGCTTCCGGAAGACCCGGATCTCCTCGCGGACGGTTCCGGTGGTGCCGGCGGGCCGGTCGAGCCTCGGCACGCCGGCGGCGGTGACGAGGGCGGCGATCAGGGCGAGCGCCGTGATGGCCCAGAAGGCGGCGCGCCAGCCCAGACGGCCCCCGACGAAGGTGGCCATGGGCAGGCCGAGGAGGGTGCCGAGCATGAGGCCGTTCATGACCACGGCGATGGCCCGGCCGCGGATCTCCTGGCGGGTGAGGGCGGAGCAGACGGAGATGGCGACGCCGAAGAACGCCTGGGAGGCGACGCCGGTGATGACGCGGGCGGTCAGCATGGCGCCGTAGCCGGTCGCGGTCGCCGCCAGCGCGTTGCCGGCGAGGAAGACGGCGAACAGGACGAGCAGCGCGGGCTTGGGCCGCAGTTTCATGACGGCGACGGTCAGGAAGGGGCCGCCGACGGCCATGGCGACGGCGAAGGCGGTGATGAGGTAGCCGATCTGCGGGATGGTCACCTGCAGGCCCTCCGCCATGGGAGGCATGAGACCGGCGACGGCGAACTCGCTGGTCACCATGGCGAAGATGCCGAGGGCCAGCACGTACACGGCACGTGGCATGGTGTCACCCTTCGTTTTGGATAGTTCAGTACAAAATCCGGACAGGAGTCAGGGCCGACGGGCCCGGGGCGGCAGCCGTCAGGGGGCGAGCGCGTCCAGGGCGGCCTCGGCGACCGCCTCGAGCGTGGCGCGGTCGGCCCCGTTCTGGGCGGAGACGCGCATACCGGCGATGACCGCGTTGAGGTAGGACGCGTACGCGGCCGCCTCGCGCGCCCGGGACACCTCCCCGGCACGCTGCCCGGCCGCGAGGGCGCCGCTCAGGTCGGCGTGCCGCCGCTCCAGGTCACGCCGGAGGAGTGCGCCGACCTCGGGGTCCCGACCCGCCAGCTCCGCACTGCTGTTGACGCCGAAGCAGCCGATCCCCCGGCCCTCTCGGCGGTTGGCCTCCTCCGTGTCGACGACGGAGGCGAGAAGGTCCCGCAGGCGGGCGCCCACCGGCCGGGCCGGATCGTCCAGGAGCCGGGCCTGACGGTCGGCCATCGCGTCGAGATAGCGCGCCAGCGCCCGTACGAACAGGGCGTGCTTGCTGGAGAAGGTGTTGTAGATGCTGCTGCGGCCGAGGCCGGTGGCCTCGCACAACTCCTGGGTGGAGGTGGCCTCGTACCCGTTCTCCCAGAAGAGGCGCAGGGCCCCGTCCAGGGCGCGGTCCTCGTCGAACATCCTCGGTCGTGCCATGACGGCACGTTAGCACGTTTTGGATTGATCGATCCAAAATCATTTCCGGGCGGGCGGCGCGGAGCAACCACGGGCCGCGTGCTAGCTTTTGCACTGACCAGTCAGTTCAAAAAGGAACGGGGGGTGGGTCCGTGGGAGCGGAAGCCGACGGGCGGCCGCACGGCGCCGCCGTCGTCGCGGACGGATTCGGACTGAAGGGCCCGCGTGGCTGGGTGTTCCGCGGGGTCTCCTTCCGCGCGGACGCCGGGACGCTGATCGCGGTCGAGGGGCCGTCCGGCAGTGGCCGGACCTCCCTTCTACTGGCCCTGACCGGCCGGATGAGGTCCAAGGAGGGCGGCGCCGAGGTCGGCGGGCTCCCCCTGCCGCGCAAGATGGCGGCGGTGCGCCGGATCACCGCGCTCGCCCACGTCCCCGGCGTCAGCGAACTCGACCCGGCCTTCACGGTCGCCGAGCACCTGCGCGAACGGGTGCTGCTCCAGCGCCGCTTCGACGGTTCCGTACGAGCCCTCCTGCGGCGCCCCTCGGAGCGGGCGGCCGAGGCGCGGGCCCGCATCGACGCGGCCCTGACCGCCGCCGGCCTGGACCTGGATTCCCTGCCGAAGGGCGAGCGGACGTCCGTACGCGATCTGGAACGGCTGGAGGCGCTGCGCCTGTCCGTGGCCCTGGCCCTCATCGGCCGGCCCCGGCTGCTCGGCGTCGACGACGCGGACCTGAAGCTGTCGAACGCGGACCGCACGGAGGCCTGGGCCCTGCTGCGGTCCGTGGCCGAGGCCGGGACGACCGTTCTCGCCGTGTGCAGCGAGGCGCCCGCGGACGCCCTGCGGATCACCACCGTGGCGGCGACCGGACCCGACCCGGCCGATGCGCCGGTCACGCCCGGCGGAGTCACGAGGTCCGCGAGGACCGGCACGGCCCCGGCCGAGAAGCCGGAGAAGGCCGAGAAGCCGGAGAAGGCCGGGAAGGCCGGAACGGCCGGTACGTCACCGACGGCCGAAAAGGCGGGGAAGGCCGACGCGACCGGCACCGAGGCAGGGACCGAGGCAACGCCCGAGGCCGAGGCCACGGACGACGCCCAGGACCCCGCCGAACCGAACGAACCCACCGGCCCGGACGCCGGCGAGAACGAGGAGGGGGCGGCCGATGCGCTCGCCGAAACTGGCCGCGCTTGAGCTGAAGCGCTTCGGCAGGGGCAAGCTGCCGCGCGCCGCGCTCGTCGCGATCCTGCTGCTGCCGCTGCTCTACGGCGCCCTGTACCTGTACTCCTTCTGGGACCCGTACAGCCGGCTCGACAAGATCCCCGTCGCCCTCGTCAACGAGGACCGGGGTGCCACCACCGACGGCAAGCAGGTCAACGCCGGTGACGACATCACCGAGGGCCTCCTGGAGAGCCAGACCTTCGAGTGGCACCGGGTGAGCGACGCCGAGGCCCGCGAGGGCGTCGAGGAGGGCCGCTACTACCTCTCGCTCACCATGCCCGCCGACTTCAGCGCGCGCATCGCCTCCAGTTCCGGTGACGCGCCCGAGACCGGCGCGCTCCAGGTCCGGACGAACGACGCGAACAACTACATCGTCGGCCAGATCTCCCGGACGGTCTTCTCCGAGGTGCGCACGGCCGCCTCCACGAAGTCCTCGCGGACCTTCCTCGACAAGATCTTCATCTCCTTCTCGGACATCCACGACGCCACCGCCAAGGCGGCGAAGGGCGCCGCCGACCTCAAGAAGGGGGTCGACAAGGCGAAGAAGGGCTCGGAGGACCTCGCCGAGGGCCTCAGGACGGCGAAGAAGGGAAGCGGCGACCTGGCCGGCGGTCTGAAGAAGCTCGACAAGGGCGCCAAGGACCTGGAGCACGGCTCCCGCAAGGTCGCGGACGGCACGCAGGCGCTGGCCGACAAGGTGAACGGCACCGCCGACAAGGTGCGCCCGTACCTCGCGAACAACGGCAAGTCGATCCGCGACACCGCGCGGCTCGTCTCCGACTCCGCCACGGCCGCCCGCCACGACCTGGAGGACCTGGTCCGGCGCGGCCCCCTCGTCCGCAGCGGCGCGCACAAGGCCGACACCGCCCTGACGGCCTTCCACCGCCAGGAGTGCGAGGTGAAGCCCACCCCGGACACGGCACTGTGCGAGCGGCTGAAGGAGGCCGTGGTCTCCGCCCATGACGTCGCGACCATCGCGGACGACGTGCACGAGCTGACGAAGGACAGCAACGGCGACCTGAAGACGCTGGACGCGCGGCTCGCCACGCTGGTGCGGCAGGCGGACGAGCTCGCCGCCCGCTCCCCCCGGCTCGACCAGGACGTCGCCGACGCCATCCGGAAGATCAACGAGCTGAACGCGGGCGCGCAGAAGGTCGCCGACGGCGCGGACAAGCTGCACACCGGCATCACCGACGCCAAGGCCGGCTCGAACCGTCTGGACTCCGGCATCGGCAAGCTCACCAAGGGCGCGGGCGACCTGGACGGCGGTCTGTTCAAGCTGGCCGACGGCTCCGGCGACCTCGCCGTCGGGCTCCACGACGGCGTGGAGAAGATCCCCGACTACGACAAGCCCGACCGCGACCGGCGTACGGAGGTCATGGCCGACCCCGTCAAGCTCGCCGCGCAGTCCCTGCACAAGGCGCCGAACTACGGCACGGGCTTCGCCCCGTACTTCATCCCGCTCTCCCTCTGGGTCGGCGCGATGGTCGCCTACATGATCATCCAGCCGCTGAACCGGCGGGCCCTGGCCGCGGGCGGCTCCGCCTGGCGGATCGCGCTCGCCGGCTGGTTCCCGGTGGCGGCGATCGGCGTCCTGCAGGTCGCGGCCCTGATGTCGGTCCTGCACTGGGGGCTCGGCCTCCAGATGGCCAGGGCGGCCGGCACGGTCGGCTTCCTCGCGCTCGTGACCTGCTGCTTCGCGGCCATCATCCAGTGGCTCAACGCCCGCTTCGGCGCCGCCGGCCGCATCCTGGTCCTGGCCCTGCTCATGCTCCAGCTGACCTCGGCGGGCGGCACGTATCCCGTCCAGACCAGTCCGGGGTTCTTCAACGCCGTCCACCCGTTCCTGCCGATGACCCACGTCGTGGAGGCGCTGCGCCGGCTGATCACGGGCGGCGGCATCGCCCCCGTCTGGGAGGCCTGCGCGGTCCTGGCCGCGTTCACCCTCGGGGCCCTGGCCCTGACGGCGGTCTCCGCCCGCAGGCGGCAGGTCTGGACGCTGGACCGGCTCCACCCGGAGCTCACGCTGTGAGCGCCACGATCGCCCGCGCGGGGGCCACGGCCCCCGCCGGACCTGTGAGAATCGACCCCATGGACAGCAGCAGCACCCGGCGCCAGGCCACCCGCGCCAAGCTCTACGAGGCGGCCGTCACCCTCATCGCGGAGCAGGGGTTCTCCGCGACGACGGTGGACGAGATCGCCGAACGCGCCGGGGTCGCCAAGGGCACGGTCTACTACAACTTCAAGAGCAAGACCGAGTTGTTCGAGGAGCTGCTGCGGCACGGGGTCTCGCTCCTCGCGGCGTCCCTGCGGACGGCCGCCGAGGAGACCTCCGCACGCGGCGGCACCCGGGTCGACGCGCTGGACGCGATGATCCGGGCGGGGCTCGTCTTCATCGACCGCTACCCGGCCTTCACCCAGCTGTACGTGGCCGAGCTCTGGCGCACCAACCGGGCCTGGAACTCCACCCTCCTGGTGGTACGGCAGCAGGCCGTCGCCGTGGTGGAGGGCGTGCTGCGCGAGGGCGTCGAGGCCGGGGAGCTGAGCGAGGAGATCGACGTGCCGCTGACGGCGGCGGCCCTGGTCGGGATGGTGCTGGTCGCGGCGCTCGACTGGCAGGCCTTTCAGCGGGAGCGTTCCCTGGACGACGTGCACGCGGCGCTCTCCCGGCTGCTGCACGGCCGGGTCGGCGGCCGCTGACCGGCGTGACCGGGCGGACCCGTACGGGGAACCCCGCCCGGCCGCCGGCCGACCCGTAGGGGAGAACCCGAGGGCACCCCGGCCCGCCCGCGCGGCGTCCGCCGACCGCCGTGAACCCGGCGCCAGGACGCGAAGAGGCCGGTCCGGCGAGGCTCGATCCCCCCGAGCCCCGTCGTACCGGCCTTCCGCTTTCCCCGTTTCCCCCGTTCCCCCTCCCCCGTTCCGGTCCCCCCGTGCGCATCCCCCGCGCACGTCCCCCGGGGTCCCGGTACCGGCAGGCGCGCGGCCCCGCTCCGCCGCCCCGTGCCGGCGGTGTCGGAGCCGCGCCCCTTCCGTGGGCTCCACTCTCCCGTCCGCCGCCGACGACGCCCATCCGTGTACCTACTCATCTCGCCCCCTAGGTACGGATACTCAGTGCTGGTTACGATCGCGGGCGTGTCCGTACTCCCCCTGGTGTTCACCAGCGGCTGGGCGAGCGGGATCAACGCCTACGCGGTGGTCCTGCTGTTCGGCGTCCTCGGCGCGACCGGGCTGACCGACGAGGTGCCCGAGTCGCTGCAGCGCACCGACGTCCTCGTCGTCGCGGGCGTCCTCTTCCTGTGCGAGGCGGTCGCGGACAAGATCCCGTACGTCGACTCGGCCTGGGACTCCGTGCACACCGTGATCCGGCCGGTCGCGGGCGCCGTCGTGGGGGCCCTGCTGGCCGGCCAGAACGGATCGCTGCCCGAGCTCGCGGCGGGCGCGGTGGGCGGGTCGACGGCGCTGCTGAGCCACCTCGTCAAGGCCGGGACGCGGATGGCGGTCAACACCTCGCCGGAGCCCGTCTCCAACATCACCCTCAGCCTGGCCGAGGACCTCGGCGTGGCCGGGATCATCACCTTCGCCGTCTTCCACCCGGTGGCGGCGGCCGTCGTCGCGGCCGTGCTGCTCGTCCTCGGCCTGGCGGCGCTGGTCCTCCTCGCGCGCCGGATCCGCCGCTTCCTGCGCCGGCGGGCGCAGCGCCGCGAGGAGCGCCGGCTCGTGTCCTCCGGGGCGCGCCGGCGACCACCCGGAGGGAACGGCACCGGCCGCTGAACGCCGGGCCGTCCCGGTGCCCGTCCCGGCCTCCGGGCCCGGTCGGGGCGCCGGATAGGGTCGCTGACATGGCACGGATTGTGGTGATCGGCGCCGGGCTCGGCGCCATGGCGGCGGCGGCCCGGCTGGCCGTGGCGGGCCACCGGGTGACGGTGTACGAGCGGGCGGACACGTACGGCGGGGCGGTCGGACGGTTCGAGCGGGACGGGTTCTCCTTCGACACCGGGCCGGGACTGCTGCACCTGCCCGCCGTCTACCGGGACCTGTTCGTGAAGACCGGCAAGGAGCCGCTGGAGGAGTGCGTCACGCTGACGCAGGTCGACCCGGCGGCCCGGCACGTCTTCGCGGACGGCACCCGGGTCGACCTGCCGAACGCCTCCCGGGCCGGGACGGTCGCCGCCCTCGACGCGGCGCTCGGGACGGGCGCGGGCGAACGCTGGGGCGACTTCCTGGTACGGGCCCGCGAGGCCTGGGACCGGACCCGGCGCCCGCTCCTGGAGGAGCCGCAGCCCGCCGACCCCGCCCCCCTGGCCCGCGAACCGTATCCGGCCCTCCGGACGGGCCTCCTGCGCCGGCCGGCCACGACGCTCGCCGGCATCGGCTCCCGCGAGCTGCGCGACCCGCGCCTCGCGGCCCTGCTCGACGCCTACGCCTGGTCGTACGGCTTCGATCCGGCCACCGCTCCCGCCTCCGCGGCGGTCCTGCCGTACATGGAGCAGACCTTCGGGAGCTGGTACGTGGGCGGTGGCCTGCGGGCGCTCGCGGAGGCCGTGTACGAGCGGTGCCGGAAGCGGCGGGTGGAGTTCGTCCTCGGTACGGCGGTGGCGGACGTCCTGGAGAAGGACGGGCGCGCGGCCGGTGTGCGGCTCGCGACGGGTGAGGCGGTGGAGGCCGACCACGTGGTCTCCGGCGCCCCCGTCCCCGCGCTGTACCGCGATCACGTGGTCGCGTGGGAGCGACAGGACGAGGACGTGCCGCGGTACCAGGAGACGGGGACGAGCCGGGTGACGGTCTGCCTGGCCCTGCGCGGGGCGCGGGAGCCGGAGGCCGTGCACCGCACGGTGGTGCACGGCGCGGGCGAGCGGCCGGCGGTGACCGTGCTGCGGCCGGACGACCCGGCGCTGCGGCCCGACGCCGGGCACGAGTCGGTCACGGTCACCGCGACCGTGCGGACCGGCGGCGAGCGGGACTGGGAGGCCTTCGCCGACGCGATGGTGGCGGCGGCCGGACAGGCGGTTCCCGGCCTCGCCGGGCGCCTCCTGTGGCGGCACGTCCGCACCCCGGAGGACGTACGGCGGGACACCGGCTGCGCCGAGGTGCCGGGCCCGGCGCTGGCGGGCGCCGGGGGGCGGCTGCTGCCGGCCGCGAACCTGTCCCCGCTGCCGGGCCTGTACCTGGCGGGCGGCTGGTCGCACCCGGGTGGCGGGCTCGCCCACGCGGGCATGTCCGGCGCGCTGGTCGCGGGCCTCGTCGTGGAGGGCGCGGACTTCCGCGGCTCGCGGTGACCGGGCGGCCTGGTGCGGCCGCCCGGGTGCCGGCTCAGTAGCGGTACGGGGACCGGTCGTCAGGGAGCTGCTGTTCGTAGCCGTACGCCTCCGGGGCGTGCGGCTGCGGCGGCTCGGGCTCGGTGTCGCGCTGCTGGGGGACCCACACGCCGCCGGGCGGCGTGTCGTAGGTGTAGGACGGCGCGTAGGGGTCGCCGTAGTACGGGGTGTACTGCTGAGCGTCCGTGCCCGGGCCGATGTACGGGTCGGAGTAGGCGGCGTACTGCTGCTGTCCGTCGCCGGTGCCGTAGTCGTAGGCGGGCTGCGCGGGGTACTCGGCGGGGAAGCCGTCGTAGCCGCCGTGGCCCGGGAGCCCGTCCGGGCCGTGTGCCGGGGTGTGACCGTCCTGGCCCGGGGCCCCGTAGGCCGCCGCCGGGTCGTACGCGCCCGTGTCGTCGCCGTGGGTGCCACCGCCGGCGGGCGCGTAGACGGCGTACTGGCCCGTCTCGTCGGGGATCGGCAGGGGCTCGTACACCTCGGTGCCCCCCGGCTCGCCGGCCCGCGCCGTCCCGGCCCCCTCCGGGGTGCCGGTCCCGTCCGCGCCCTCACCCTCGCCGTCGTACGAGAGTTCGGTGACCTCCAGGGTCGCCCCGCGTCGCCCGGACCCGCCGGACCTGCGGCGGCGGCTCACGCCGGGGTTGCCGCCGATCGCCCAGCCGGTGGAGAAGCCACGCCGGAAGGAGAGCGTGACGTAGGTCTGGCCGACGGCGAACGCGAGGGCGCCGAGGACGATGACGGGGACCGAGGGCAGCAGCACGCCCACGACCACGCCGAGGAAGCCGGCGAAGGCGAGGAGACGCCAGCGCAGTCGCGCCTTGTACTGGAGGAGCACCTCGCCCAGCAGCCAGAGCGCCACCACACCGAACGCGATGTAGAGGACCGTCCACCCCATGCCCCGCCGCCCCTCTCCACGGTCACCGCCGCGGGTCGGGGCGGGTACGACCGGTCACGACTGCTGGTGCAGTCCGAGATTCTCGTAGATCTCGAGCGTCGCGGTGGAGCTGTTCAGCGTGATGAAGTGCAGTCCGGGGACACCCTCGGAAAGCAGCCGCGCGCAGAACTCCGTCGCGAACTCGATACCGATGGAGCGTACAGCGGCGGGATCGTCCTTGACGGCGAGGATCCGCTCTTTCACGTCCGCGGGGAAGGCGGCGTTGCTCAGCTCGGGCAGCCGGCCCAGGGTCTTCACGTTCACGACGGGCATGACTTCGGGGATGATCGGGGTGTCACAGCCGGCCTTGGCGACGCGGTCGCGGAGCCGCAGATATTTCTCCGGGTCGAAGAACATCTGGGTGATGGCGTAGTCCGCGCCGGCGCGGCACTTGTCCACGAAGTGCCGGATGTCCGTGTCCCAGTCGGTGGAGCGCGGGTGCATCTCCGGGAAGGCGGCGACGCCCACGCAGAAGTCGCCGGACTCCTTGATGAGCCGGACCAGATCGGCGGCGTAGCGGACGCCCTCGGGGTGCTCGACCCACTCCCCCAGCGGGTCGCCGGCGGGGTCGCCGCGCAGCGCCAGCATGTTGCGGATGCCGGCGTCGGCGTACTGGCCGAGGATGTTGCGCAGTTCCGCGACGGAGTGGTTGACGGCGGTGAGGTGCGCGACCGGGGTGAGCGTGGTGTCGGAGGCGATCTTCTGGGTGGCCTTGACGGTGCCGCCCCGGGTGGTGCCGCCGGCGCCGTAGGTGACGGAGACGAAGCTCGGGCCGAC
>NZ_JAPSIW010000242.1 GCF_031178505.1 Streptomyces sp.
ACTCAGGAAGTCGCTCAGGGTGGCACCGTGCCGGGCCGGCCAGCCGGGCAGGTGGAAGTAGGCGTAGGCGGTGCCGACGTAGAGCAGGGTGGCGAGGACGGCGGCCCGGCGGCCCCGGAAGCGGCCGAGGGAGTACAGGGCGAACTGGACCATGGTCAGCTCGTGCAGCCAGCCCATCAGGCCGAGCGCCACGAGCAGCGGCACCCAGGGCGCCCTGCGCCGCAGGGCCAGGGTGGCGGCGCCGGCCGCGAGGACCAGGGTCGCGGTGACGCCGGTGAGGGAATTGTCGGCGCGGGCGAGCCCCGGCACGTCCAGGAGCATCAGGCCGAAGGCGCTGCCCGCGGCGACGACGTCCATGGCCCGGGGCTGCCCCGCCCACCGGTCCACGCGGCGGCGCAGCGCGCGGAGGGCGGGGATGCGGTCCATGCCGTCCATCATCCAGGGTCCTTCGGCCCGGCCCGGCGGACTTTCGTCACAAGTCGTGTGAGGTCACCCACTCCGGTACAAACGGGTGGGGCCCGGAACCGATTCCGGTCCCGGGCCCCACCCGTCGGCGTCCGGCGCCGCTACGCCTGCGGCAGCCGCTCCAGCTGTGCCTGGAGGCGGGCGATGTCCTCCTCCGCCTTGGCGAGGCGGGTGCGGATCTTGTCGACCACGTTGTCCGGGGCCTTGGCGAGGAAGGCCTCGTTGCCGAGCTTGCCCTCGGCCTGGGCCTTCTCCTTCTCGGCGGCGGCCAGGTCCTTCGCGAGGCGCTTGCGCTCCGCGGCCACGTCGATCGTGCCCGACAGGTCGAGGGAGACGGTGGCCCCGGCGACCGGCAGGGAGGCGGTGGCGGAGAAGCCCTCCTCCTCCGGCTGGAGCCGCAGCAGCTGCCGGATGGCGGCCTCGTGCGGGGCGAGCGCGGTGCCGTCGAGCTCGAGGCGGGCGGGGACCTTCTGGCCGGGCTGGAGGCCCTGGTCGGCGCGGAAGCGGCGGACCTCCGTGACGACCTGCTGAAGGTTGACGATCTCGGCCTCGGCCGCCTCGTCGCGGAAGCCCGAGTCCTGCGGCCAGTCCGCGATGACGACGGACTCACGACCGGTGAGCGTGGTCCACAGGGCCTCGGTGACGAACGGGACGATCGGGTGGAGCAGACGCAGCATGACGTCGAGGACCTCGCCGAGGACCCGGCCGGAGACCTTGGCCTGCTCGCCGCCGGCGAAGAACGTCGTCTTCGACAGCTCGACGTACCAGTCGAACACCTCGTCCCACGCGAAGTGGTAGAGGGCGTCGCTGAGCTTGGCGAACTGGTAGTCCTCGTAGTACGCGTCGACCTGGGCGACCGTCTTGTTGAGACGGGACAGGATCCACCGGTCGGTCGCGGACAGCTGCTCGACCGGGGGCAGGTCCCCCTCGATCGTGGCGCCGTTCATGAGCGCGAAGCGGGTCGCGTTCCAGATCTTGTTGGCGAAGTTGCGGGAGGCCTTGACCCAGTCCTCGCCGATCGGGACGTCGACGCCCGGGTTGGCGCCACCGGCCAGGGTGAAGCGGACGGCGTCGGAGCCGTACTCGTCCATCCAGTCCAGGGGGTTGACCACGTTGCCGAAGGACTTCGACATCTTCTTGCCGTTCTGGTCACGGACCATGCCGTGCAGGGCGATGGTGTGGAACGGCGGGGTGCCGTCCATCGCGTACAGACCGAACATCATCATCCGGGCGACCCAGAAGAAGAGGATGTCGTAGCCGGTGACCAGGACGGAGTTCGGGTAGAACTTCGCCAGGCTCTCGGTCCGCTCGGGCCAGCCGAGCGTGGAGAAGGGCCACAGGCCCGAGGAGAACCAGGTGTCGAGGACGTCGGAGTCCTGCTTCCAGCCCTCGGCCTCGGTGCCGGGCGGCTCCTCGTCGGGTCCGACGCAGACGACCTCGCCGTTGGGGCCGTACCAGACCGGGATGCGGTGACCCCACCACAGCTGGCGCGAGATGCACCAGTCGTGCAGGTTGTCGACCCAGTCGAAGTACCGCTTCTCCATCTCCTGCGGGTGGATCTTGACCTTGCCCTCGCGGACCGCGTCACCGGCGGCCTTGGCGAGGGGGCCGACCTTGACCCACCACTGCATGGACAGGCGCGGCTCGATGGTGGTCTTGCAGCGCGAGCAGTGGCCGACGGAGTGGACGTACGGCCGCTTCTCGGCGACGATCCGGCCCTCGGCGCGCAGGGCGGCGACGATGGCGGAGCGGGCCTCCAGGCGGTCCAGGCCCTCGAAGGGGCCGTGGACGGTGATGACCGCGCGCTCGTCCATGACGGCGATCGACGGCAGGTCGTGACGCTGGCCGATCTCGAAGTCGTTCGGGTCGTGGGCCGGAGTCACCTTGACGGCACCGGTGCCGAACTCGGGGTCGACGTGCGCGTCGGCGACGACCGGGATGCGGCGGCCGGTCAGCGGCAGCTCGATCTCGGTGCCGATGAGGTGCTGGTAGCGCTCGTCGTCGGGGTGGACGGCGACGGCGGTGTCACCGAGCATCGTCTCGGCGCGGGTGGTGGCGACGACGATCTCCGCGTCCCCGGAGCCGTACCGGATGGAGACGAGCTCGCCGTCGTCGTCCTGGTACTCGACCTCGATGTCCGAGATCGCGGTGAGGCAGCGCGGGCACCAGTTGATGATGCGCTCGGCGCGGTAGATCAGCTCGTCGTCGTAGAGCTTCTTGAAGATGGTCTGGACGGCCTGCGAGAGGCCTTCGTCCATGGTGAAGCGCTCGCGCGACCAGGCGACGCCGTCGCCGAGCCGGCGCATCTGGCCGGAGATCTGACCACCGGATTCGGCCTTCCACTGCCAGACGCGCTCGACGAAGGCCTCGCGGCCGAGGTCGTGGCGGGACTTGCCCTCCTTGGCGAGTTCGCGCTCGACGACGTTCTGCGTGGCGATGCCGGCGTGGTCCATGCCGGGCTGCCACAGCGTCTCGTAGCCCTGCATGCGCTTGCGGCGGGTCAGGGCGTCGATCAGCGTGTGCTCGAAGGCGTGGCCCAGGTGCAGGGAGCCGGTGACGTTGGGCGGCGGGATGACGATGGTGTAGGGCGGCTTGTCACTCTTCTCGTCCGCCTCGAAGTACCCGCGCTCCACCCAGCGCTCGTACAGCGCCCCCTCTACCTCGGCCGGCGCGTACTGGGTCGGCAGTTCGGTGGTGGGCGCTGTGTGCTGCTGAGTGTTCTCGGTCACGGGCCCAGTTTAGGGGTGCGGTGCCGGTGCCCCGAAACTCGATTGTTCGGTAACGGTGTGGGGCCCCGGCTCCCTCCGGGCGGCCGGCTTCCGCGAGGATGTCCGCTACGCATAAACATCCTGTGAGGGGAACCTGTCGATGAGCTTCAACCAGCCGGGGCCGTACGGCCAGCAGCCGCAGCAGCCCGGTCCCTACGGCCAGCCCGGCCCGTACGGCCAGCAGCCGCAGCAGCCGGGGCCGTACGGTCAGCCCCCGCAGGCGCCGCAGCCCGGTTACGGCTACCCGCAGCAGGCCCCGCAGGGCGTCCCCCCGCAGCAGCCGTACGGCGGCGGCTACCAGCAGCCGGGCCAGTACCCCCAGCAGCCCCCCTACGGCGCCCCCCAGCACCCCGGCGCCTTCCCCCCGCCCCCGACGGCCCCGAAGAAGTCGAAGACGGGCCTCGTCATAGGCGCGGTCGCGGTGGTCGCGGCGCTGGGTGTCGGGGCGTACTTCCTGTTCGGCGGCAGCGGCGGGAACGGGGCGGTGGCCGACGACACGAAGGGCTTCAAGATCACCCCGGCCGCGTCGGTGGGTGAGTACAAGAAGCAGGACTCCAAGGCGTCCTCGGGCGAGATGTCCGCCGACGACAAGGCGTCGGCGGAGCAGTACCTGGGCATCAAGAATCCGCAGAAGGCCTCCGCCTCGTACAGCAACAGCGCGCCCTCCAGCGCGCAGCTGCCCACGGGCAACGTGCTGACCCTGAACGGGATGTGGGGCGAGATCTCCGACCCGGAGAAGGCGATCGACGGCTACTTCCAGAAGATGAAGGAAGGCAGCGGCAAGGACGAGGAGATGAAGGCCGAGCTGGTGGGCAGCCCGACCGAGGTGACGCCCAGCGGTTTCTCGGGCGCCCTCATGAAGTGCCAGAACGCGAAGCTCACACCGAAGGCTTCGGCCTCCGGCCTGGCGGCCAAGTCGTTCGAGGTCCCGATCTGCGTCTGGGCCGACTACAGCACGATCGGCGGCGTGAACCTGATCAGGATGGAGCAGATCACCGGAGCGGGGCAGGCGGCCGGACAGGCGGAGGTCGCCGACCTCGCCGCGAAGCTCTACAGCACCTCGCGGTCCAAGGTCTGACCGGGCCGCCCGGTCTGACGGTACGACAGAGGGGGTCCCGCCTTCGGGCGGGACCCCCTCGCGTCGTGCGGTGCGGCCGTCAGGCCGACTTCTCGTGCCGCCCGTCGTTCTTCACGATCCGCGGCACCAGCGTCGGGTTCACGTTGTTCCGCACCACGTCCGCCGTGATGACCACGCGGGCCACGTCCTTGCGGGACGGGACCTCGTACATCACCGACTGGAGGACCTCCTCCATGATGGCGCGCAGGCCGCGCGCGCCCGTGCCGCGGAGGATGGCCTGGTCGGCGATGGCCTCCAGGGCGGGGCGGTCGAAGTCCAGTTCCACGCCGTCGAGTTCGAAGAGGCGCTGGTACTGCTTGACCAGCGCGTTGCGGGGCTCGACGAGGATCTTGAGGAGAGCCTCGCGGTCGAGGTTGTGGACCGAGGTGATGACCGGGAGGCGGCCGATGAACTCGGGGATCATCCCGAACTTCACCAGGTCCTCCGGCATGACCTCCTGGAACTGGTCGCTCGCCTCGATCTCGCGCTTGGAGCGGATGGTCGCCCCGAAGCCGATGCCCTTCGCGCCGGCGCGGGACTCGATGATCTTCTCCAGGCCGGCGAAGGCACCGCCCACGATGAACAGGACGTTCGTCGTGTCGATCTGGATGAACTCCTGGTGCGGGTGCTTCCGGCCGCCCTGCGGCGGGACGGAGGCGGTGGTGCCCTCCAGGATCTTCAGCAGGGCCTGCTGCACGCCCTCGCCGGAGACGTCGCGCGTGATCGACGGGTTTTCGCTCTTACGGGCGACCTTGTCGATCTCGTCGATGTAGATGATCCCGGTCTCGGCCTTCTTGACGTCGTAGTCGGCCGCCTGGATCAGCTTGAGCAGGATGTTCTCGACGTCCTCGCCGACGTAGCCGGCCTCCGTCAGCGCCGTCGCGTCGGCGATGGCGAACGGGACGTTCAGCATCCGGGCCAGGGTCTGCGCGAGCAGCGTCTTGCCGGAGCCGGTGGGGCCGAGCAGCAGAATGTTGGACTTCGCCAGCTCGATGGCGTCGTCACGGCCCTGCGCGCCGCCGTTCTCGCCGGCCTGGACGCGCTTGTAGTGGTTGTACACCGCGACCGAGAGGGCCTTCTTCGCGGGCTCCTGCCCGACGACGTAGCCCTCGAGGAACTCGTAGATCTCGCGGGGCTTGGGGAGCTCCTCCCACCGCACCTCGCTCGTCTCGGCGAGTTCTTCCTCGATGATCTCGTTGCAGAGGTCGATGCACTCGTCGCAGATGTACACACCGGGTCCTGCGATGAGCTTCTTCACCTGCTTCTGGCTCTTTCCGCAGAACGAGCACTTGAGCAGGTCGCCGCCATCACCGATGCGTGCCACGAGGTGCTTCCCCTATCGCCTGGGAGCGCTTGGTTCAGCGACTCCTGGTGCCTCATATTCGACGGTACCTTGCCGGGCCCCCCGTTCGGGCCCCCCTTGGCACGGTTCACATGGTCGCGATTCGGCCACGTGAGCCGATGCGGGCCGTGCGGACCGTGCTCAAGGGAACGTCGAGCGTCAGGCTGCCGAGGCGGCCGTGCTCTTGCGGGTCGAGACGATCTGGTCGACGAGACCGTAGGCGAGGGCGTCCTCGGCCGTCAGGATCTTGTCGCGCTCGATGTCGTCGCGGATCTTCTCGATCGGGGTCGAGGAGTGCTTGGCCAGCATCTCTTCGAGCTGGCTGCGCATCCGCAGGATCTCGTTGGCCGCGATCTCCAGGTCGGAGAGCTGCTCACGGCCGGTGCCGCCCGAGGGCTGGTGGATGAGCACGCGGGCGTTCGGCAGGGCCATCCGCTTGCCGGGGGTGCCGGCGGCGAGCAGCACGGCCGCGGCGGAGGCCGCCTGGCCCATGCAGACCGTCTGGATGTCGGGCTTCACGAACTGCATCGTGTCGTAGATGGCCGTCAGCGCGGTGAAGGAGCCACCGGGGCTGTTGATGTAGATGGAGATGTCGCGGTCCGGGTCCATCGACTCCAGGCACAGCAGCTGCGCCATGACGTCGTTGGCGGAGGCGTCGTCGATCTGCACGCCGAGGAAGATCACGCGCTCCTCGAACAGCTTCGCGTAGGGGTCGTACTCGCGGATGCCCTGCGAGGTGCGCTCGACGAAGCGCGGGACGACGTAGCGGTTGTCCATGGGCGCGCCGGTGTAGAGGCCGCTCGCGGAGAGGTTGTTCTGCATCTGGGTGTTCACCGTCCTGGTGGCGTTCGGTGGGCTGGGGCTGTTGAGCGGGCGGGCGGGGCTCAGGCGCCCGTACCGCCACCGCCCGGAACGCCCGAAGCGGCGGAGATGATCTCGTCGATGAGGCCGTACTCCTTGGCCTCCTCCGCCGTGAACCAGCGGTCGCGGTCACCGTCGCGGATGATCGCCTCGACGGTCTGGCCGGAGTGGCGCGCGGTGATCTCGGCCATGCGCTTCTTGGTGCGCAGGAGGTACTCGGCCTGGATCTTGATGTCCGAGGCGGTACCGCCGATGCCGGCGGAGCCCTGGTGCATCAGGATGTCGGTGTTCGGCAGGGCGAAGCGCTTGCCGGCCGTACCGCCGGTGAGCAGGAACTGGCCCATGGAGGCCGCCATGCCCATACCGATGGTCACCACGTCGTTCGGGATGTACTGCATGGTGTCGTAGATCGCCATGCCGGCCGTCACCGAGCCGCCGGGGCTGTTGATGTAGAGGTAGATGTCCTTCTCCGGGTCGGCGGCCAGGAGCAGCATCTGCGCGGTGATCTTGTTGGCGATCTCGTCGTCGACCTGCTGGCCGAGGAAGATGATGCGCTCGCCGAGCAGCCGGTTGTAGACATGGTCGCCGAGGCCGCCACCGATGGACGGCTCACCCGCGGCGTAAGGCTTCAGATTCGTCACGTATCCACCTGCTCGTCTCCGACGGCCCCGGGCCGTCTCAGCGTCTCGTTCTGAGGGCAGTGCCCCCGTATTCATGGACCCTAACGCGCAGGTAGGACAACGCCATCCCGGTTCCCGAACTGTTCGCTGGGAGCGCAAGGTAGTTGGAGGTGCGGGAGGGGCCCCGGGACGTCCACGGGCCCGGCCGCACTCATGTGCGTCCGGGCCCGTGGCAGGGAGTTCGGCGGGCGGCGCGAGGCCGTCCGGTGCGCCTTACTTCTCCTCGGAGACCTCGGCCTCGCCGGCGGCGGCCTCGGCGGTCTCGGTCTCGTCCTCGTCGTCGGAGAGGTCCACGACCTCGCCGTTGGTGTCGACGACCTTGGCGGCCTCGACGACGACCGCGAGGGCCTTGCCGCGGGCGACCTCGCCGACGAGCATCGGCACCTGGCCGCCCTGGGCCACGGCCTGGGCGAACTGGTCGGGGCTCATGCCGGAGGAGGCAGCACGGCGGAACAGGTGCTCGGTGAGCTCCTCGCGGGAGACGTCGAGCTTCTCCTTGTTGACGAGCTCATCGAGGATGAACTGCGTCTTGATGCCCTTCTCGGCCTGCTCCTTGGTCTCGGCCAGGAACTCCTCCTCGGTCTTGCCCTGGATCTCCAGGTACTTCTCGAGGGTGAGGCCCATCTGGCCGAGCTGGTGGTGCTCCAGGTTGTGCTTGCGGGTGTTGATCTCGTCCTCGAGAAGCTTCTCGGGCATCGGGACCTCGACCAGCTTGAGGAGCTCGTCCAGGACGCGCTCCTGGGCCTGGGTGGCCTGGTCGAACTGCTTCATGTTCTCGAGGCGCTTGCGGCTGTCCGCCTTGAGCTCCTCGAGGGTGTCGAACTCCGACGCCATCTGCGCGAAGTCGTCGTCGAGCTCGGGGAGCTCACGGGCGGCGACGGCGGTGACCTTGACGGTGACCTCGGCGTCCTTGCCCTCGGCGGAGCCGCCCTTCAGCTGCGAGGTGAAGGTGGCCTCGCCGCCGGCCTCCAGGCCCTTGACGGCCTCGTCGATGCCGTCGAGCAGCTCGCCGGAACCGATGGTGTACGAGACGCCCTCGGCGACACCGTCGGGCAGGACCTCGCCGTCGACCTTGGCCTCGAGGTCGATGGTGACGACGTCGCCGTCCTGGGCGGCGCGCTCGACCGGGGAGGTCGAGGCGAAGCGCTCGCGGAGCTGCTCCACGGACTTCTCGACGTCCTCGTCGGTGACCTCGACGGCGTCGACGGTGACCTCGATGCCGGAGTAGTCCGGGATCTCGAGGGCCGGGCGGATGTCCACCTCGGCGGTGAAGGCCAGCAGCTCGCCGTCCTTCAGCTCGGTGATGTCGACCTCGGGCTGGCCCAGCGGGTTGACCTCGGCCTCGTTCACGGCCTCGCTGTAGAACTTCGGAAGCGCGTCGTTGACGGCCTCCTCCAGCACGGCGCCCCGGCCGAAGCGCTGGTCGATCACGCGAGCCGGGATCTTGCCCTTGCGGAAGCCCTTGACCGTGACCTGCTGGTTGATCTTCTTGTACGCCGCGTCGAGGCTGTCCTTGAGCTCCTCGAAGGGCACCTCGACAGTGAGCCGAACCCGGGTCGGGTTCAGGGTCTCCACGGCGCTCTTCACGGTTC
>NZ_JAPSIW010000957.1 GCF_031178505.1 Streptomyces sp.
CCGGCGGCCACGAGCCGGTCGCAGACCTGCTGGGCGGCGCCGGCCGGGGTGGCGATGACGCCGATGGAGACCCGGTCCTCCTCGATGATCTTCTCGAGGTCGTCGGTGTGCTGCACGGGCATGCCGGCGACCGGCTTGCCCGCCATCGCCGGGTCGGCGTCGATCAGCGCGGCGACGCGGAAGCCACGGGAGGCGAACCCGCCGTAGTTGGCGAGGGCCGCGCCGAGGTTTCCGATGCCGACGATGACCACGGGCCAGTCCTGGGTCAGGCCCAGTTCCCGGGAGATCTGGTAGACGAGGTACTCGACGTCGTACCCGACACCACGGGTGCCGTACGAGCCGAGGTAGCTGAAGTCCTTGCGCAGCTTCGCGGAGTTGACGCCGGCCGCGGCCGCGAGCTCCTCGGAGGAGACCGTGGGTACGGAGCGTTCCGACAGCGCGGTGAGTGCGCGCAGGTACAGCGGAAGCCGGGCGACGGTGGCCTCGGGAATTCCTCGGCTACGGGTCGCCGGTCGGTGAGTTCGGCCAGTTGCCACGGTGCTCCTGCGGGATGAGCGGGGCTGTAGGCGGCCATATGTCCCAAGACCGCCCCGTCGACAGCAGGCTATGTCTTTGTGAACGCGTGCACAAAGATGGTGTCCGATTTGTCTGCCCAAAGTGACCGGGGTCACGCGGCCGGTTCCCTGTATGACGGAACCGCGGAGCACCGCGGAGCGTTGACATCCCGAAGGGGGCAAAGCCGCACACTCTCCTCACGAGCTCGCCCCCGAAACCCAACAAAACGTCCACGATGGTAACCGGGTTTCGGTCACCCACCCAGTTCACGCCGGAGCCGCTCGGCGTCCACCCGCCAGAAGGTGTGCTGCTCGCCGTCGATCAGAACGACGGGGATCTGCTCCCAGTACGCCCGGTGAAGCGCCTCGTCGCGCGTGATGTCCTTCTCCTCCCAGACCGCCCCGGTCTCGGCGCAGACCGCCTCGATCACCGCCCGGGCGTCGTCGCAGAGGTGACATCCCGGCTTGCCGATCAGTGTCACGGTGCGGGGCGACACGGGATCCTTCTTCTTCGTCCGTCCGAACATGCCGTCCATTCTGCGCGCCGCCCGCCCCGTCCCCGGCCACCGAGGGGAGTCACCCGGTGTTCACGCCTCCGCAGTCCCACAAGTCGGGAAGTTCTGAGCGGACTGGCTATGCTCACAGCATGTCCCTCCCGTCGCCCGACCACCGCCCCGGTTGGAACCCCTACGGGACGCCCCCTCGCTGGGGATGGCTCACCCGCCGCGGGCGCTCCGCCACGGCCCGCAGCGTCCTGGCCGGCGAGGCCGCCGCCGAGGCCGCCCGCAAGACCTCCCTCCAGCTGGAGCACGAGCGGGAGGAGGGAGCCGCGGGACCCGCGGAACCGGAGTTCCCGGTCGCCGGGGACGTCCGCGCCGCCGCCTTCTTCGACCTCGACAACACCGTCATGCAGGGCGCCGCGATCTTCCATCTCGGCCGCGGCCTCTACAAGCGGCAGTTCTTCCAGCGCCGGGAGCTCGCCCGCTTCGCCTGGCAGCAGACCTGGTTCCGGCTGGCCGGCGTCGAGGACCCCGGTCACATGCAGGACGCCCGCGAGAGCGCCCTGTCCATCGTCAAGGGCCACCGCGTCTCCGAGCTGATGTCGATCGGCGAGGAGATCTACGACGAGTACATGGCCGGCCGCATCTGGCCGGGCACCCGCGCCCTCGCCCAGGCCCACCTGGACGCGGGCCAGAAGGTCTGGCTCGTCACCGCCGCCCCCGTCGAGACCGCCACGATCATCGCCCGCCGCCTCGGCCTCACCGGCGCGCTCGGCACGGTCGCCGAGTCCGTCGACGGCGTCTACACCGGCAAGCTCGTCGGCGAACCCCTGCACGGTCCCGCCAAGGCGGAGGCGGTACGGGCGCTCGCCGCCGCCGAGGGACTCGACCTCGCCCGCTGCGCCGCGTACAGCGACTCCCACAACGACATCCCGATGCTCTCGCTCGTCGGGCACCCGTACGCCATCAACCCGGACGCCAAGCTGCGCAGGCACGCCAAGGAGCGGGACTGGCGGCTGCGGGACTACCGGACGGGCCGCAAGGCGGCCAAGGTCGGCATCCCGGCCGCCGCGGGCCTGGGCGCCGTGGCCGGCGGTACGGCCGCGGCGGTCGCGCTGCACCG
>NZ_JAPSIW010000958.1 GCF_031178505.1 Streptomyces sp.
CACCACCTCGTCGAAGAGGGCCGCGGCACGCGCGACGACCTCCACGTGGCCGTTGTGGATCGGGTCGAAGGAGCCGGGGCAGATCGCTCGGTGCATGGGGCCCATCCTAGGCACGCTGCCGCGGGACCCTAGACTGGCGGCCATGGACGCCAATGCCGCCGCCGACTCCCCGCAGACGCCCGGCTCCCCCTGGGAGCGCATGGCCCGCGGAGGAGGCCTCCTGACGAGCACCGGGGAGCTGTCCGGGACCGTCTTCGAGGAGATGTCCCGGCTGGCCGCCCGCACGGGGGCGATCAACCTCGGCCAGGGCTTTCCCGACGTCGACGGCCCGCCCGAGATGCTCGACGCCGCCGCGGCCGCCCTGCGCGGCGGCGGCAACCAGTACTCCCCGGTGGCCGGGGTGCCGCGGCTGCGGGAGGCCGTCGCCGAGCACCAGCGCCGCTTCTACGGGATCGAGCCGGACCCGGCCTCCGGCGTCGTGGTGACCGTGGGCGCCTCCGAGGGCCTGGCCGCGAGCCTGCTCGCGTTCCTGCGCCCCGGCGACGAGGTCGTCACCTTCGAGCCGCACTACGACCTCTACGGCGCGGTGGTGGAGTTCGCCGGCGCGCGGCTGGTCACGGTCCCGCTCGAGCCCCCGCTCTTCTCCCCCGACCTCGACCGCCTCGCGGGGGCCTTCGGGCCCCGCACCCGGATGGTGGTCCTCAACGACCCGCACAACCCCACCGGCACCGTGTTCGACGACGCGGCCCTGTCCCGGGTGGCCGAGCTGGCCGCGGAGCACGACTGCGTGGTGGTGACCGACGAGGTCTACGAGCACCTGCGCTTCGCCGGCGGCCACCGCCCCCTGGCCGCCCGGCCGGGGGCCTTCGAGCGGACCCTCACGGTCTCCTCGGTGGGCAAGACGTTCTCGGCCACGGGCTGGCGCGTGGGATGGGTCAGCGGGCCGGCGCACCTGGTCGGCCCGGTGCGCGCCACCAAGGCCTACCTCACGCACAGCGCCGCCACTCCCCTGCAGCTCGGGGCGGCCGCGGCCCTGGGCCTGCCCGACGCCTTCTACGACCGGCTCACCGAGGACTTCCGGCGGCGCCGCGACGTGCTCGTGCAGGGGCTGGCCCGGGCGGGCGCCGAGCCGTTCGAGCCGCAGGGCACGTTCTTCGTCGTGGCGGACGTCCGCGCCCTGTGCGAGCGCCACGGGGTCGGGGACGCCACGGCGCTCGCCCCCGTGCTGGCCGAGGGCGCCGGCGTGGTGGGCGTGCCCGTGCCGGCCCTCGCCTCGGCCGCGCACCGGGGCCTGTACACGACCTGGATGCGCTTCTCCTTCGGCAAGCGCCTGGACCTCCTGGAGGAGGCGGGGCGGCGCCTGGCCCGCTGAGCGCGGGGGCCTGCGTCACACACGTCGGCAACCTTGGCACCGGTGTGCCGGGTGGCTAGCGTGGTGCGCACCCGCGGTCCCGACGGACGCTGCCGAGCACGGCGGGTCGGCGGTCCGAGACGACCGCCGTTGTCAGCAGGGCCGGATCACCGCACGGGCTCGCGCAGACCGGCGACCGGCCCGTCCTCAGGAGTGTTTCCGAAGGGGGAACCATGCCAGCAGGCCAGGGCAAGAACATCCGGCGCGTCACCAGCGTCGACGTGATCCGCAGCAGACAGGGCGAGGGCGATGCCGGCTCCTACACGTTCGAGCTGACGCTCGACGACGGCGTGGAGGAGTACCTGCTCGTCGTCCCGGAGAGCGAGGCCAGCACCGTCGCCCGGCTGATCCAGCACAGCGGCTCCATGCAGCTGGACAAGAACACGGACGACCTGATCTTCGAGAACTACGGGGACTGAGCCGGCCCCCGCACCACGAGGACGGCCACCGCTGCTCCGGCGGCGGTGGCCGTCGTCGTGCTGGACGCGGCCGGGTCGCTCAGACGGCCGCCCGGCGCCCCAGGGCCCGGTAGTCGAAGCCGGCGGCGGTCCACCGCTCGGGGTCGAGCACGTTGCGGCCGTCGAGGATCTGCGGGACGGCCACGAGCGGCTCCAGCTGCTCGGGGGTCATCGTCCTGAACTCGCCCCACTCGGTCAGCAGCAGGACGACCTCGGCGCCGGTCACGGCGGCCTCGAGGGAGTCCACGTAGTCCAGGCGCGGGTAGCGCTTGGCGGCGTTGGCGTTGGCCTTGGGGTCGTAGACGGCG
>NZ_JAPSIW010000243.1 GCF_031178505.1 Streptomyces sp.
CCGGGATCTCCTCGTCCACGTCCCGGCGGGTGTGCAGCCGCTTCGCCAGCCAGGTGGCGGGCAGCAGCCAGAGCAGCCGCACCCCGACCACCACGGCGACGACGGCGGCGCCCCAGCCGAGCATCTCAGGTCCGCGTCCCTCGGCCACCCCGAAGACGTGGATGAGTTCGAGGCCGATGAGCCCGAAGGCGACGCCGGTGACGAGCGTGTCGACGACCTGCCAGAAGGTCTGGCCCGCGAGCCGCCCCATGACGTCGTCCGCGTCGACCGCGTGCTCCGCGAGGAAGAGGGCGGTGACGAGGACCGCGAGGACCCCGGAGCCGTGCAGCTCCTCGGCGAGGACGTAGCCCACGAAGGGGACGAGGAGCGTCAGACCGGTCTGGAGCGTGGCGTCGCCGAGGACGCCGATCAGCTTGTTGGAGAGCCAGCCGAGGCCGAGGCCCACGGCGACCGCGACCACACCGGAGAGCACCAGCTCACCGACCGCCTCCGGCCAGGAGAAGTGGCCGGTGACGACGGCGGTGATCGCCACGTGGTAGAGCACGATCGCGGTGACGTCGTTGAAGAGGCCCTCGCCCTCCAGGATCGACACCAGCCGGCGCGGCAGGCCGAGCGACCCGGCGACGGCGGTGGCCGCGACCGGGTCGGGCGGGGCGACGAGCGCCCCGAGCGCGAGGGCGGCGGCGAGCGGGAGACCGGGGACCAGCGCGTCGGCGACGGCGCCCACGACGGCCGTGGTGACGAAGACCAGGGCCACCGCGAGGAGGAAGATCGGCCGCTTGTTGGCCGCGAACTGACGCCAGGAGGTGCGCTGGACGGAGGCGTAGAGCAGCGGTGGCAGGACCAGCGGGAGGATGTACTGCGGCGGGATCTCGACGTTCGGGACGAACGGCAGCAGGGCCAGCACGATCCCGACGAGGGTCATCAGGACCGGTGCGGGCAGTCCGAGCCGCTCACCGAGGGGCACGGTGAGGACGGCTCCGAGCAGCAGCAGGAAGAGAAGGGCCAGTTGATCCACGGGCCCCACCTTGTCACGAACGTCCGTTTTCTCCGCCATGACCCCCGGGTCACGCGCCCGGGGGGCGGAGGCGACGGAGACCGCCGCTGTGCCCGGATCAGGCCCGCAGGGCCTTGCGCATGGCGCGGTGCGGCATCCCGGCGTCCGGGAACTCGGGGCCGTACGCCGCGTACCCGAGCCGCTCGTAGAAACCGAGCGCCTGGGTCTGCGCGTGCAGGTCCACGGCGTCGAGGCCGCGCTCGCGCGCCGCCTCCTCGATGGCCGCGACCAGTGCCGCGCCGACGCCGAGGCCACGGGCGGCCCGGGTGACCGCGAGCCGGCCCAGGGAGCCGACGGAGGCGTCCGCGCCGGTCTTCGCGAGCGCGTCCGCGCCGTGCAGCAGACGCCCGGTGCCCAGCGGTACGCCGTCCGCGCGGACCGCGAGGACGTGCACCGCGGTCGCGTCGTACGTGTCGTACTCCAGCTCCTGCGGGACGCCCTGCTCCTCGACGAAGACCTCGCGGCGGACCGCGAAGCAGGCCGCGCGGTCCTCCTCCCCGACGGCCTGCCGGACGGTGAGGCCGCCGGTCACCGGCTCTCCGCCTCGATGCGGTCCAGGGCGGTCCTGAGGTCGGCCGGGTAGGTGCTCTCGAACTCGACCCACTTCCCGTCGCCCGGGTGCTCGAAGCCGAGGCGGACGGCGTGCAGCCACTGCCGGGTCAGGCCGAGCCGCTTGGCCATGGTCGGGTCGGCGCCGTAGGTGAGGTCGCCGACGCAGGGGTGGCGGTGGGCCGACATGTGCACCCGGATCTGGTGGGTGCGGCCCGTCTCCAGTTTGATGTCGAGCAGCGAGGCCGCCCGGTACGCCTCGATGAGGTCGTAGTGGGTGACGGACGGCTTGCCGTCGGCGGTGACCGCCCACTTGTAGTCGTGGTTCGGGTGGCGTCCGATCGGGGCGTCGATGGTGCCGCTCATCGGGTCCGGGTGCCCCTGGACCAGCGCGTGGTAGCGCTTGTCGACCGTGCGCTCCTTGAACTGGCGCTTGAGCGAGGTGTACGCGTACTCCGACTTGGCGACCACCATGAGGCCCGACGTACCGACGTCGAGGCGGTGCACGATGCCCTGGCGCTCGGCGGCGCCGGAGGTGGAGATGCGGTAGCCGGCGGCGGCGAGACCGCCGATGACGGTGGTGCCGGTCCAGCCGGGGCTGGGGTGCGCGGCCACGCCGATCGGCTTGGTGATCACCACGATGTCGTCGTCGTCGTGGACGATCTCCATGCCCTCGACGGGCTCGGCGACGATCTGCACGGGCGCGGGCGCGCCCGGCATCTCGACCTCGAGCCACGCGCCGCCGCTGACCCGCTCGGACTTGCCGACGACGGCGCCGTCGACCTGGACCTTGCCTGCGGCGGCCAGCTCGGCCGCCTTCGTACGGGAGAACCCGAACATGCGGGCGATGGCGGCGTCGACGCGCTCGCCCTCCAGGCCATCGGGAACGGGCAGCGTGCGGATCTCGGGACTCGTACTCACCCGTCGAGTATGCCTTGTGCCGGGAGTGCTCAGTCCTTGTGGACGGTGCCGTCGGGGTCCAGGCCACGGAAGGACAGCAGGACGATCAGGATGCCGCCGCACACGATGGCGGAGTCCGCGAGGTTGAAGACGGCGAAGTGCGCCGGGGCGATGAAGTCCACGACCGCGCCCTCGAAGACGCCCGGGGAGCGGAAGATCCGGTCGGTGAGGTTGCCGAGCGCACCGCCGAGGAGCAGGCCGAGGGCGATGGCCCAGGGCAGGCTGTAGAGCTTGCGGGCCAGCCGGATGATCACCACGATCACCACGGCGGCGATGCAGGTGAAGATGATCGTGAAGGCCTCGCCCATGCCGAAGGCGGCGCCCGGGTTCCGGATCGCCTCGAAGCGCAGCAGGTCGCCGATCACCTTGATCGGCTCACGGCCCTCCAGCTTCTCCACGACCACGATCTTGCTGCCGAGGTCGAGGAGGTAGGCCACGACGGCCACCAGGAACAAGGCGAGGATCCGGCGCTTGCCCTTCGGCCGCTCCTCGGGAACGGCCGACTCGTCGGCCCCTGCTGAATCCGGCGTACCGATGACGCTCTCCGCCTCTGCCACTGAGTGAGTCCCTCGAACCTCGATGCCTGACCGTGCACCGAGGGTACGGCACGGGCCCGCGCCACCGGCAGCCCGGACCTCGCCTCACGCGGGGCCCGGGCCCGCCGGTGCCAGGGGCCCGGGACGCCCTAGCCCCGGCGCTCCTGGCGCTGCTTGTCCTCGACGCACAGGGTGGCGCGGGGGAAGGCCTGCATGCGCGCCTTGCCGATGGGCCTCCCGCAGATCTCGCAGAGCCCGTAGGTGCCGGCGTCCAGCCGCTCCAGGGCGTGCTCGGTCTGCTCCAGCATCTCGCGGGCGTTGGCGGCGAGGGCCAGCTCGTGCTCCCGGGTGATGTTCTTGGTGCCGGTGTCGGCCTGGTCGTCGCCGGCGCCGTCGCCGGAGTCCCGCATGAGGCCGGTGAGCTCCTGCTGCGAGTGCGCGAGCTCGGTGCGCAGGCGCGTCACCTCCGCCTGGAGCACACCGCGGGCCTCCGCGACCTCCTCCGGCGTCCAGGGATCCTCGCCGGGGCGTACCGCGAGCTCCCCGGCGCGGGCCGGGGGCACCGCCGCCTCGTCCTCGACGGTCGTGACGCCACCCGCGGTCTTCTTCGCTGCCACCGTCCTGGCTCCTGTCTGCTGCTTCGCGGCGCCCGCCGTCCTGGCGGGCGCCTTCCTCGCCTCGGCCTTCCTGGCCGTGGTCCTCTTCGCCGGGGCCGCCGGGGCCCCGGGGGCCTCCGGCGTCTCCGGGGGTTCGGCGGGCCCGGCACCGGCCGGGTCCGGGGTGTCCGGGCCGCCCGGACCTTCCGGGGCCCCGGGGGGTACGGCGGGGGCGGCCGGCTCGCGGGCCGCCGGAGTCCTCTTCGCGGCCTTCTTCCGCGCCGGGGCCTTCGGGGCGGCCGTACCTCCCGAGCTCCCGGAAGGGGCCTTCCTCGCCGGGGCCTTCCTCGCCGGTGTCCTCCCGGTGGCGGGCGGCGGCGCCGGGGCGGCCTTCTCCGGGTCCGTCCGCTTCGCGGCGGCCTTGCGCGCCGCCGTCGTCCCGGCCGTGGCCTTCTCCGCCGCGGCCCTCCCGGCCACCGTCCGTTTCCCCGCCGGCTCGGCCGTGCTCCTCTCCACCGCGGACGACCCGGCCGTCCTCCCGCGCGCGGGGGCCGCCGTGGCCGTCCTCTTCCCGACCGCCGTCCTCTTCCCCGCCACGTCCTTGCCGTCCACGCCCGCGCCGGCGGAACGCGCACCGGCGGAACCGGCGGCGGACCGGGCTCCCGCCGGGGCCTTTGAGGCCGTCGGGGACTTCTTCGCGGCGGTCTTCTTCGCCACCATGTCGCGGCCCCTTCACATTTTGTGATCTTGCTCGCGAATCGTGCTGGGACGATAAATCGGCCCAGGGTCCGCGGCAACGGGGCACGCCGCCGTTCCCGCCCGCCCCCGTACCCCACGGGACGGGCCTGCCTCCGTTGTGCCCCGCTCACCGCCCGGTAATCCGCCCGCCGCCCTCCCCCACATGGCCGTATCCGAACTCCCGGGCGCCCCGTGTGGCCATTCGGGTCACCGGGGGGCGGCGAAAAGGACGTGCGGTGACCCTCGCTCCGCCCCGTACACTGGGGCGTAGCGAGAGGCTTGGATGGGGACGAGTAGCGTCGTACGCAGCCATGAGCGACCCGGGGACGGTGAGAGCCCGGGGGCGAGCCCGATGTGAAGCATCACCCCGGAGCTGCCGGAAGAAAGCCGCGGGTCACCGCGGTGACTAGACCCGGCGTCGCGACCCCAATGAGGGGGCTCAGGGTGTCCGCGCCCGGGGCCAAGGAGGGTGGTACCGCGGGAGCAGTGCTCTCGTCCCTCCGACGGAAGAGAACCGTCCGTCCGGAGGAGAGTCCGCCGCATGACACCGCCGCAGTACCGTCAGGTGCCCGCCCAGGTCGACCTGCCCGCGCTCGAGCACGCCGTGCTCGACTTCTGGCAGGAGAACAAGGTCTTCGAGAAGACCCTGGAGCAGTCCGCAGGCCGCCCCGAGTGGGTGTTCTACGAGGGCCCGCCCACCGCCAACGGCATGCCCGGCGCCCACCACATCGAGGCCCGCGTCTTCAAGGACGTCTTCCCCCGCTTCCGGACGATGCGCGGCTACCACGTGGCCCGCAAGGCCGGCTGGGACTGCCACGGCCTGCCGGTCGAGCTCGCCGTCGAGAAGGAGCTCGGCTTCTCCGGCAAGAAGGACATCGAGGCGTACGGCATCGCCGAGTTCAACGCCAAGTGCCGCGAGTCCGTGACCCGTCACACCGACGCCTTCGCCGAGCTGACGACCCGCATGGGCTACTGGGTCGACCTGGACGACGCCTACCGGACGATGGACCCCTCGTACATCGAGTCGGTCTGGTGGTCGCTGAAGCAGATCTTCGACAAGGGCCTGCTGGTGCAGGACCACCGCGTCGCCCCCTGGTGCCCCCGCTGCGGCACCGGCCTGTCGGACCACGAGCTGGCCCAGGGCTACGAGACGGTCGTCGACCCCTCCGTCTTCGTGCGTTTCCCGCTGACCTCCGGCCCGCTGGCCGGCAAGGCGGCCCTCCTCGTCTGGACGACGACCCCGTGGACCCTGGTGTCCAACACGGCGGTCGCCGCCCACCCCGAGGTCACCTACGTGGTCGCCACCGACGGCGACGAGCGGCTCGTCGTCGCCGAGCCGCTCCTGGAGAAGGCGCTCGGCGAGGGCTGGGTGACCACCGGCGAGTCCTTCACCGGCAAGGACATGGAGCGCTGGACCTACCAGCGGCCCTTCGAGCTGGTGGAGTTCCCGGCCGAGGCCCACTTCGTCGTCAACGCCGACTACGTGACCACCGAGGACGGCACCGGTCTCGTCCACCAGTCCCCCGCCTTCGGTGAGGACGACCTCAAGGTCTGCAAGGCGTACGGTCTGCCGATGGTGAACCCGGTCCGCCAGGACGGCACCTTCGAGGAGGACCTGCCGCTGATCGGCGGTGTCTTCTTCAAGAAGGCCGACGAGGCGCTCACCGCCGACCTGGAAGCCCGCGGCCTCCTCTTCCGCCACGTGCCGTACGAGCACAGCTACCCGCACTGCTGGCGCTGCCACACGGCCCTGCTCTACTACGCGCAGCCGTCCTGGTACATCCGGACGACCGCGGTGAAGGACCGCCTGCTCCAGGAGAACGAGAAGACGAACTGGTTCCCGGACTCGGTCAAGCACGGCCGCTTCGGCGACTGGCTGAACAACAACATCGACTGGGCGCTCTCCCGGAACCGCTACTGGGGCACCCCGCTGCCGATCTGGCGCTGCGAGGAGGGCCACCTCACCTGCGTGGGTTCGCGCGCCGAGCTGACCGAGCTGACCGGCGCCGACCAGTCCGGGCTCGACCCGCACCGGCCGTTCATCGACGACGTGACCTTCACCTGCCCGGCCGACGGCTGCGCGCTGGAGGCCGTCCGGGTGCCGGAGGTCATCGACGCCTGGTACGACTCGGGCTCGATGCCGTTCGCCCAGTACGGCTACCCGTACCGGAACAAGGAGCTGTTCGAGAGCCGGTACCCGGCGCAGTTCATCTCCGAGGCCATCGACCAGACCCGCGGCTGGTTCTACACCCTGATGGCCGTCGGCACCCTGGTCTTCGACAAGTCCTCGTACGAGAACGTCGTCTGTCTCGGCCACATCCTCGCCGAGGACGGCCGGAAGATGTCCAAGCACCTGGGCAACATCCTCCAGCCGATCCCGCTCATGGACCAGCACGGCGCCGACGCGGTCCGCTGGTTCATGGCGGCCGGCGGCTCCCCGTGGGCGGCCCGCCGGGTCGGCCACGGCACGATCCAGGAGGTCGTCCGCAAGACCCTCCTGACGTACTGGAACACGGTCGCCTTCCAGGCCCTCTACGCCCGTACGGCCGGCTGGGCCCCGTCGGCCGCCGACCCTGCCCCGGCCGAGCGCCCGGTCCTCGACCGCTGGCTGCTCGGCGAGCTGAACACGCTCGTCGCCGAGGCCACCGAGGCCATGGAGTCGTACGACACCCAGCGGACCGGCAAGCTCCTGTCGGCCTTCGTCGACGACCTGTCCAACTGGTACGTGCGCCGCTCGCGGCGCCGGTTCTGGCAGGGCGACGCGTCGGCGCTGCGCACCCTGCACGAGGTCCTGGAGACCGTCACCCGTCTGATGGCGCCGCTGACCCCGTTCATCACCGAGCGGGTCTGGCAGGACCTCGTCGTGCCCGTCACCCCGGACGCCCCCGAGTCGGTCCACCTGGCGAGCTGGCCGGAGGCCGACGCGGCGCTGACCGACCCGGCCCTCTCCGAGCAGATGGTCCTGGTCCGCCGACTGGTCGAGCTGGGCCGCGCCACGCGCGCCGAGTCCGGGGTGAAGACCCGTCAGCCGCTGTCGCGGGCGCTGGTCGCCGCCTCGGGCTTCGCCGCGCTCTCGCCGGAGCTGCGGGCCCAGATCACGGAGGAGCTGAACGTCTCCTCCCTGGCGTCCCTCTCGGAGGTCGGCGGCAGCCTCGTCGACACCACCGCCAAGGCGAACTTCCGGGCCCTCGGCAAGCGCTTCGGCAAGGGCGTCCAGGACGTGGCGAAGGCGGTGGCCGCGGCCGACGCGGCGGCGCTGTCGCTGGCGCTGCGCTCCGGTGAGGCCTCGCTGGAGGTGAACGGCGAGCAGGTGACCCTCTCCCCCGAGGAGGTCATCATCACCGAGACGCCGCGCGAGGGCTGGTCGGTCGCGTCCGACGCGGGCGCGACGGTCGCCCTGGACCTGGAGATCACCCCGGAGCTGCGGAAGGCCGGCCTCGCGCGGGACGCGATCCGGCTGATCCAGGAGGCGCGCAAGAACAGCGGCCTGGACGTGGCGGACCGGATCGCGCTGCGGTGGACGTCGGCGTCGGAGGAGACGGTGGAGGCGCTGTCCGCGCACGCCGGGCTGATCGCGGAGGAGGTGCTGGCGACGGAGTACGCGCAGGGTGAGCCCGACGACTCCTTCGGCCCGGCCTTCACGGACGAGCCCCTCGCCCTCACCTTCCACCTGCGCAAGTCCTGACCCGCCCCCGTCCGAAGGGCCCGGCTTCCCCGAAGCCGGGCCCTTCCCCGTACTCCCCTCGCGGGGCCGCGGGCCGGCGGGAGCCCCGCGTACGCCGAAGGGCCGGCTCCCGGGTGGGGAGCCGGCCCTTGGGGCTGCCGACCGGTGCGCGCCTCAGCGCGCGGGGGGCCGCCGCGTCAGTTGTCGTCCTCGTCGATGAGGAACCCGCGCATCGGCGCCGGCGCCTGCTGCATCGGCTGCGGAGCCTGCGGCCGGACCGGAGCCATCGGCTGGGTCATCGCGGGCGACATCTGCTGCTGACCGCCGTAGGACGGGGCGCCGCCCATGGAGGGCGCACCGCCCATCCCGCCGTTGCCACCGTAGGACGGCGCGCTCGCGCCGGCGGAGGCCATGGACGGGGACGGCGGCAGGGAAGCCGTCGCCGGGGTCCGCGGCGGAGCCAGCGAGTCGTCGGCCTGGGTCTCCAGCTGACGCAGCTGGGACTCGAGGTACGACTTCAGGCGCGTACGGTACTCGCGCTCGAAGCCGCGCAGGTCCTCGACCTTGCGCTCCAGCGTGGCGCGGGCGGACTCCAGGGAGCCCATCGCGACGCGGTGCTTCTCCTGCGCGTCCCGCTCAAGAGCGTCCGCCTTGGCGCGGGCGTCCCGCTCCAGGCCCTCGGCGCGCGAGCGCGCCTCGCCGACGATCT
>NZ_JAPSIW010000244.1 GCF_031178505.1 Streptomyces sp.
ACCAGCCCCAGGTCGCGGCTGCGGCGCGGGGTCGTCCGGCCGAGCCGCCGACCGGCCAGCGTGACGCTTCCGGCGGTGGCCCGGTCCGCGCCGACCAGGGCCCGGGCGATCTCCGTACGGCCGGAACCGACCAGGCCCAGCAGCCCGACGATCTCGCCCGGCCGTACCGCGAACGAGGCGCGCCGGACGCCTTCGTCGCTGGCCAGCGCCTCCACCTCGAGCACCGGTGCGACGTCCGGGCCGGGCGCGGGCGGCAGCGGCGGGAACGGCACGGCGAGGTCCCGGCCGAGCATCGCCGACACCAGGGACGGCTTGGTCTGCCCGGCCGCGGGAGCGGTGCGGATGCGGTGGCCGTCGCGCATCACCGTGACGGTGTCGCTGACCTCCAGCACGGCGTCGAGGAAGTGCGACACGTAGACCACCGCCCGCCCCTGCGCGGTGAGCCGGCGGATCACGGCGTGCAGCCGCTGGGTCTCGTGGGCGGTGAGGGACGAGGTCGGCTCGTCCATCACGATCACCCTGGCCTCCCGCGCCAGGGCGCGCAGGATCTCCACCTTCTGCTGGTCGGCGATGCGCAGGTCGCCCACCCGGGCCTGCGGGTCGAGTCCGAACTGCGCGGTCTCGTCGAGTTCGGCGAACCGGTGGCGCTGGTCGCGGCGGAGAAAGCCGAGACGATGCTGTTCGACTCCGAGGAAGACGTTCTGGGCGACGGTCAGGTCCGGTACGAGCGACAGCTCCTGGGCGATCATCACGATGCCGCGGCGCTGGGCCCGGACGGTGTCCCACCGTCCGGCCGGCTGTCCGTCCACGGTGATGCGCCCCGAGTCCGGGGTGTACACACCGGCCGCGATCTTGCCCAGGGTGGACTTGCCGGCGCCGTTCTCGCCCACCAGGGCGTGCACGGTGCCCGCGTGGACGGCGAGGTCGACGTCGTTCAGGGCCAGGGTTCCGCCGAACCGCTTGGTGATGCCGGCCAGTTCGACGACTGCTCGGGCGGTGGCCACCGGCTCAGCCGTTCCACTCGCCGGTGAAGTCCGGGGTGTCGCCCAGGGTCTCCTTGGTGGCGTAGGGCTCGGTCGGGCCGAGGGTGTCCGCGTCCACGACGGTCTCCGGCGTGCCCCCGTCCATCGCCTCCAGCAACGCCTCCATGGCGGCCTCGCCCATGCTCACCGGGAAGTTGACGTAGTCGGCCTGCCAGGTGCCGGCGCGGACCGCGGCCACCGCGTCCTCGGTGCCGCCGCCGCCCGTCAGGTAGACGCCGGCCGGATCGATGCCCGCGTTCTGCAGGGCGATCTGCGCGCCGGCGGTCTGCTGGTCGGCGTTGGACAGGATGACGTCGACGTCCTTGTGTGCCTGGAGCACGTTGCTGACGGCCTTGAGCGAGGTGTCCCGGTCGTACTGCCCCTCGACCGTGCTGACCACCTCGATGTCGGCGTGGGCGTCCAGCACCTTCCGGTAGGCGTCCCGGCGGGCCACGTCGAGCGGCGTCGACAGGTTGCCCACCAGCAGCACGACCTTGCAGGGGCTGATCTCGGCGCAGTAGGTCACGACGCCCTCGGCCTGCTTCCTGGCGGCCGCGCTGGGCGGCACGCCGACGGTGGTGATCACGCCCTCGACCTGCGGCTCCATCTCCTCGATGTCCGGTCCGACGGGGTTGAGCACGGTGGCGACGGGAATGTCCCGGCCCAGCGGGAAGGCCGCGGCCAGTCCGACACCGTCGTTCGGTACCACCACGACTCCGTCGTAGTCGCCGGTGCTGCCGACGTTCTGGAGCTGCGACAGCTGCGTGTTGGAGTCGAACTGGCCGTCGAGGATCTTGAGGCTGACCTCCTTGCCGGAGGCGGTCGCGGCCTCCTTCACCCCTTGGTAGACGGCCTGGTTGTAGCCGTTCTGGCTGGAGGACGCGAGGACCGCGACCTTGAGGGCGCCGCTGCCCGAGCCGGCCGAGTCGGCCGCTCCGCAGGCGGTGAGCAGGGAAGCGGTGGTGGTCAGGGCCACGGTGGCGGTGATCCGGGTACGGAATCTGTTCATCGACGGTCCTCCGCTGGGGTGCTGTGGCGAAGTAATATGTCACACGGCACTGCTGGGGAAAGGTTTGGCCGGTTACGGATGTGTTTCTGCTGATTTCCGCACGGCGCGGGCCGTACGACGCGCACGGCGTGGGGTGATGCCGGTCCCGTCCCGTCACGGCGTGCCCGTGCGCCCGCGCACGGAGACGTCACGCGGCGCGCCGGCGCCGGGCACGGCCGTACGAAGAAGCCGTCCGGGAACGGGAAGGGCCGGGCGGGGCCGGACGGGGCCCCGCCGGGCCGGCGTGGTCCCGGTGCGGACCACGCCGGTGTTCAGAAGGAGAACCCGGCCGGGTAGGGGTCCGACGGGTCGAGCAGGTACTGCCCCAGCCCGGTGACCCAGGCGCGGCCGGTGACGGTCGGCACCACGGCGGCGTGCGGGCCGACCGTGGTCTCCCCGACCAGCCGCCCGGTGAACCGGCTGCCGATGAACGACTCGTTGACGAAGTCGTCCCCGACGGCCAGTTCGCCCCGGGCCCACAGCTCGGCCATCCTCGCCGAGGTGCCCGTGCCGCACGGCGACCGGTCGAACCAGCCGGGGAAGATGGCCATCGCGTGCCGGGAGTGCCGGGCCGTCGATCCCGGCGCGATGAACTCCACGTGGTGGCAGTGGTCGAGCCCGGCGATGTCCGGGTGCTTCGGCGGCGCCTGGGTGTTGATGGCGTCCATGATGGCCAGCCCCGCCTCGGCGATCTCCGTCTTCCGGGCCCGGTCGAACGGCAGCCCGACCGCGTCCAGCTCCACCATCGCGTAGAAGTTGCCGCCGAAGGCCAGGCTGTACGGCACCTGCCCGTACCCCGGCACCTCGATCGTCTCGTCCAGCCGGTCGGTGTACGCCGGCACGTTCTCCAGCGTCACCGCGTCGGCGTGTCCGTCGCTGACCTGGACGGTCGCCACCACCAGCCCGGCCGGGGTGTCCAGCCGGACGGTGGTGACCGGCTCGGTGACGGCCACCATGCCGGTCTCCACCAGCACCGTGGCCACCCCGATCGTGCCGTGGCCGCACATCGGCAGACAGCCGGAGACCTCGATGAACAGCACGCCGAAGTCGGCGTCCGGCCGGGTCGGCGGCTGCAGGATCGCGCCGCTCATCGCGGCGTGCCCGCGCGGCTCGTTCACCAGCAGCCGGCGGATGTCGTCGAGGTGTTCCATGAAGTACAGCCGGCGCTCGTTCATCGTGGCGCCGGGAACGACCCCCACCCCGCCGGTCACCACCCGGGTGGGCATGCCCTCGGTGTGCGAGTCGACCGCCGAGAACAGCCGCTTCGCCCGCATGTCAGACCGTCGCCGGGGAGAGTGCCGCCACTCCGGCGACGGCGCGCTCCATGTCGGCGCGCACCTGCTGCTCGTGTTCGGGGGTGAGCGGCCCGCGCGGCGGGCGGCACGGCCCGCCGTACCGCCCGACCATGTCCATACCGAGCTTGATGGCCTGCACGAACTCGGTCCGCGAGTCCCACCGGAACACGGCGACGAGCTGCTTGTAGAGCTCGCGGGCCTGGTCGTAGCGGCCGGCCACCATGTGGTCGTAGATCGCCACGGACTCCGCCGGGAAGGTGTTGGGGAAACCGGCGAACCAGCCGACCGCGCCGTCCACCATCAGCTCGAAGAGGACGTCGTCGGCGCCCGCGATGACGTCGATGTCGCACAGCTCACGGATCTCGAAAGCCCGCCGGACGTCTCCGCTGAACTCCTTGACCGCCACCACCTCGTCGATCTCGGCGATCTTCGCGACGAGCCGCGGCACGAGGTCGACCTTGGTGTCGAACGGGTTGTTGTAGATCATCATCGGCAGGCCGGCCTCGGCGATGTGCCGGTAGTGGTCGACCACCTGCTCCTCGCTGGCCCGGTACAGCGTCGGCGGCAGGGCCAGCACGCCGTCGGCGCCGTCCGCCTTGGCCAGCTCGGCCCAGTGCTTGGCCTGGTGCCAGCCCGCGCCGTGCACGCCGGCCACCACCAGCCCGCGTCCGCCGACCGCCTCGACGGCCACCTGCACCACACGGCGCCGCTCCTCGTCGGTCAGGGAGGAGTACTCGCCGAGCGAGCCGTTCGGCCCGACGCCCCGGCAGCCGTTGTCGATCAGCCACTCGCAGTGCTCGGCGTAGCGGTCGTAGTCGACGGCCAGGCCGGCGGGGGCGGAATCGTCCGCCTTGAAGGGCAGGGCCGTCGCGACGATGACGCCGCCGAGGTCGAATCGCTTGCCGGTCATGGTGATGCCTCTCGTTCGACGGAAGGTGCGACAGGGGGGTCCGGGGGTGTGGCCGGAGGCGGGGCGAGGGGAGTGGCGATCTCACCGAGCCGTACCGGGACGACGATCGGCCGGTTCGCCGTCCGCCCCGCGTCCAGCGGGACTTCGGGGAGCAGTTCCTCCAGGTTCCGGCCGCAGACGCGGCCCTGGCAGATGCCGAGGCCGGCGCGCGAGCTGAGCTTGAGCGAACGCAGACCGCGCGTCCCGGTCGCCGCCTGCGCGGCGCGCACCCGGCCGGCGGTCACCTCCTCGCAGCGGCAGACGACCGTGTCGTCCTCGACCCAGCTCCGCCAGCCGGGGCGGATGCCGTGCGCGCGGTGCATGCGGTCGGCGAAGTTCCGCAGGCGGCGCACCTCGGCGGCACCGCCGTCCCCGCCCGCCACGTTCCCGCCCGCCGTGGCCCGGCCCGCCGCGGCCCGGCCGGCCACCTCGCCCTCGGCGAGGGCGAGGTCGGCGCCGCCGATGCCGGTGATCTCGCCGGCCGCGTAGACGCCGGGCACCGAGGTGCGCTGCGTCGCGTCGACCCGGACGCTCCCGTCCGCGGTGAGCGCGCAGCCCGCGGAGACGGCGATCTCCGTCCGCGGGACGAAGGCGTGGCTGACGCAGACCGCGTCCACCGCCACCCGCCGCCCGGTGCCCGGCCGAGGCGTCCAGTCCTCGTCGATCGCGGAGACGGTCACCGAGGTCACCCGGCTGTCGCCGTGCGCGGCCAGCACCGCGGCGCCCGTGCGGTAGGGGACCCGGGCCGCGGCCAGCGCCCGGACGTAGCCGCCCAGTTCGGCCGACTTGGCGGCGAGGACCGCCGGCCGCGTCCGGTACGGGGGCGCCAGCCAGCCGCGGGCCATCCGCCGCAGGCTGCCGGCCTCCACGACGCCGACCACGGTCGCGCCCACGTGCAGCAGGCCGGCGGCGACGGGGAGCAGGAACGGTCCGGTGCCCGCGACCAGCACCCGCCCGCCCACGGCGAGGTGCTCGCCCTTGGCCATCGCCTGCGCCGCGCCGGCCGTGTGGACGCCGGGCAGGTCCCAGCCCGGGAACGGCAGCGTGCGTTCGTGCGCCCCGGTGGCGAGCACCACGGCCCGCGGGGCGAGGACCCGGCGCGGGCGGTCGCCGCCGTCGGCCGGGCCGGTCAGCACGTGGACCACCGGCGGGGCGTCGTCACGGCGGTCCACCGCCCAGACCTGGGCGCCGGTGACGACCTCGCAGTCCGGGTCGTCGGTCAGCGCCGCGCGCAGGGCGACGAACCGGGGCCACTGGTGCTGCAACGCGCGGACGTCCGCGTCCCGGGCCCCGGTGAGCGGGTGCCGCCAATACTGACCGCCCAGCACGTCCGACGCGTCGAGCAGCACGACCCGGGCGCCCGCCGTACGGGCCGCCCGCGCCGCGGCCAGCCCGGCCGGCCCGGCCCCGATCACCAGGACGTCAACGCCGGTCATCGACGGCTCCCGTCTCGACGACGTCGCCGTCGGCCACCCTGCGCTGGCAGGCGCGCACGTCGTCGAGCCCGTTCACCGTCACCAGACAGTCGAAACAGACGCCGATGCCGCAGAACAGCCCGCGCGGCCGGCCCGCCCCCGCGGTGGTGCGCCAGGAGACGCGGCCGCGCGACATCAGCAGTCCGGCGACCGTCTGCCCGGTCACGGCGTCCAGCCGTTCGCCGTCCACGGTCACGGAGATCCTCATCCGGTCGTCACCTCCTCGAGCGAGGCGCGCGTCACGGCGAACGGCGCGGCCGGGATGGCCGGTTCCGTGCCCGCCATCAGCGCGCCGATCAATTCCGCCGTGCCCGTCGCGAGTCCGATTCCCGCGCCCTCGTGCCCCGTCGCGTGCCACAGACCGGGCAGCCGCGGATCGGGGCCGATGACCGGGAGGTGATCGGGCACGTACGGCCGGAACCCGCCGTACGCCCGCATGACCGGGACGTCGGCGAGGAAAGGGAAGAGGACCATCGCCTTGGCGGCCAGTTCACCGACGACCGCGGCCTCGATCCGCTCGTCGAAGCCGCGCCGCTCCCGCGACGACCCGATGAGCACGGTCCCGGCCGCCGTCGACTCGACGACGCTGGACGTCTGCAGGGCGGCCGCCGCCGACTCGACGGCGCCGACGTAGTCCGCGTCGTACACCTTGTGCCGGATGCGGTGCGGCATCCGCGTGGTGACCAGCACGGTCCCGCGCCGGGGCAGCACCGGCAGACGGACCCCGAAGCGGTCCGCGACCCCGGCCGACCAGGGCCCGGCGGCCACCACGACGTGCTCCGCGCCCAGGTGCCCCGCACTGGTCCGCACCCCGACGATCCGCCCCCGGGAGACGACGCCGCCGAGCACGGTGACACCCTGCCGGACCCGGGCGCCGTGCCGGCGGGCCGAGGCGAGCAGGGCCTCGGTCGCGACGGCCGGCTGGATCTGGGCGTCCTCGGGATAGAGGACGGCGGCGGTGACTCGCGGTGTGAGGTCGGGCTCCAGCGCGGCCGCCTCGGCGGCGGTCAGCTCACGGGCGTCCACCCCCGCGCCCCGCTGCCGGCCGGCGAAGGCCCGCAGGGCGTCCGCCCCCGCCCCGGTGGTCGCGACGACCAGGCCGCCCTTGGCCTCGAACTCGACGTCGGGGAAGTCGGGGCCCAGCTCGGCGGGGAGTTCGGCGGCCAGCTCCCGCCACCGGCGCCCGGACAGCACGGCGAGGTCCAGTTCGGGGCCGGGGGCCTTGTCGGACACGAGCAGGTTGCCTTCACCGCCGGACGACGTGCCCCCGGCGGAGGCGCCGCGGTCGAGCACGGTGACCCGGAATCCGGTCGCGGCCAGCGTCCGGGCCACGGCGGCCCCGACGATGCCGGCTCCCACAACGACGACTTGCGCACCTTCCATGCTCAGTAATATGTCACATGGCATGTTTCATTGGTATGTCCGTGCAGCGGAGAATTCGCTTCGTCGACGCGTCCGGGCGCCAGGGCATGCCGGTACGCCCCCGGACGCCGAGGGCGTACCGGGGGCGCCGCGGTGGCCCCCCGAGACGGTCGGTCAGGGGCACCGGACGGGGGCGGTGGCTCCGCCCGTGGCGGCCGGACCGGTCAGGCCGGCCGCAGCCACACCGTCGCCAGCGGCGGCAGGGTCAGCCGGACGCAGGCCGGGCGGCCGTGCCGGCCGTGGGGCTCCGGCTTGACCGGGCCGGCCTGTCCGACGCCGGAGCCGCCGTAGCCCGCCGCGTCCGTGTTGAGGACCTCGGTCCAGGCGGGGACGTCGTCGGGGACGCCCACGTGGTAGTCGGGGCGGACGAGGGGGGAGAAGTTGGACACCGACAGCAGCGGGGCGCCGTCGGTGTCCCGGCGCAGGAAGGCGAGGACGTTGTCCTCGGCGGCGTCGCCGGCCACCCACTCGAAGCCGCCCGGGTCGGTGTCGCGCCGCCACAGGGCGGGGGTGTCCCGGTAGACGGCGTTCAGGTCGCGGACCAGGTCGAGGACGCCCCGGTGGTCCCGCTCCGCCCCGTACTCCGGGTCGAGCAGCCACCAGTCGGGGCCGGACGCCTCGGACCACTCGGCGCCCTGGGCGAACTCCTGCCCCATGAAGAGGAGCTGTTTGCCGGGGTGGGACCACATGAAGGCCAGGTACGCCCGGTGGTTCGCGCGCTGCTGCCACCAGTCGCCCGGCATCTTCGACACCAGCGACCGCTTGCCGTGCACCACCTCGTCGTGGGAGATGGGCAGCAGGTAGTTCTCGCTGTACGCGTACACCATCGAGAACGTCATCTCGTGGTGGTGGTGCTTGCGGTGCACCGGGTCGTGGCCCATGTACTGGAGCGAGTCGTGCATCCAGCCCATGTTCCACTTCAGTCCGAAGCCGAGGCCGCCGAAGCCGCTGGGTCCCTGGTGGTGGGTGGCGCGGGTGACGCCGTCCCAGGCCGTCGACTCCTCCGCGATCGTCACCACGCCGGGGCAGCGCCGGTAGACGGTGGCGTTCATCTCCTGGAGGAACGCCACCGCGTCCAGGTTCTCCCGGCCGCCGTGCTCGTTCGGCGTCCACCGGCCCGGCTCGCGCGAGTAGTCCAGGTAGAGCATGGAGGCGACGGCGTCCACGCGCAGCCCGTCGATGTGGAACTCCTCGCACCAGTACACCGCGTTGGCGACGAGGAAGTTGCGCACCTCGCGCCGCCCGTAGTCGAACTCCAGCGTCCCCCAGTCGGGGTGCGCGGCCCGCAGCGGGTCCGGGTGCTCGTACAGCGGGCGGCCGTCGAACTCGGCCAGCGCCCATTCGTCGCGCGGGAAGTGGGCCGGCACCCAGTCCATCAGGACGCCGATCCCGGCCTGGTGCAGCCTGTCCACCAGGTACTTGAAGTCGTCGGGGCCGCCGAGCCGGGCCGTGGGCGCGTAGAAGCCGGTGACCTGGTAGCCCCAGGAGCCGCCGAAGGGGTGCTCGGCGACCGGCATCAGCTCGACGTGGGTGAAGCCCAGGTCCGCGACGTACGCGGGGAG
>NZ_JAPSIW010000245.1 GCF_031178505.1 Streptomyces sp.
CGAAGCGGCTGGTCGAGCCGGACCGGCTGGTGTCGACCGGGCACCGCTGGTACCTCGTGGCGTACGACCTCGGGCGCGAGGACTGGCGCACCTTCCGGGTGGACCGGGTGAGCGACCCCTTCGCCACCGGGGCGCGCTTCACACCGCGCGAGCTGCCGGCGAACGACGCGGCCGAGCTGCTGTCCCGCTCGATGTCGCGCGCCCAGCGGGAACTGGACCTGGACATCACCTTCGAGGCGCCGACCGCCTTCGTGACGGCCCGGCTGCCCTCGCACCTCGTCCCGGAGGCCACCGGTGAGCACAGCTGCCGGCTGCGCACCCGCTCGGCGGACTCGGTGGAGTGGGTGGCGCTGCGCCTGGCGCTGGTCGACGCCCCCTTCACGGTCCACGCGCCCGCGCCGCTGCGGATGTACGTGGAGGACCTGGCCGCCCGTCTGTCGGCGGCGGTCGGGGCGGGCGGCACGCGGGCCGGCTGACGGGCCCCCGGTGCCACGGGCGGCTCGCGCCGGGTACGCGGAGGGCCCGGGGACGGTGTCCCCGGGCCCTTTCCGGTGGCGCGCACGGCTCGCGGCCGGTGTTCCCTGGCGGCGGACGGTCAGGCGACCGCGTCGAAGCCGGTGTCGCGGGCCATCTTCTTCAGTTCCAGCAGGGCGTGCTTCTCGATCTGGCGGATCCGCTCCCGCGTCAGGCCGTGCTCCTTGCCGACCTCCGTCAGGGTCCGCTCGCGGCCGTCCTCGATGCCGTACCGCATGCGGATGATCGACGCCGTACGGTGGTCCAGCTTGTCGATCAGGTCGTCCAGCTCCTCGCTGCGCAGCAGCGTCAGCACGGACTGCTCCGGGGAGACGGCCGACGTGTCCTCCAGGAGGTCGCCGAACTGCGTCTCGCCCTCGTCGTCCACCGACATGTTCAGCGAGACCGGGTCGCGCGCCCAGTCCAGGACGTCGACGACCCGCGCCGGGGTGGTGCCCAGCTCGGCCGCCACTTCGGCGGGCTCGGGCTCCCGCCCGTTCTCCCGGTTGAACTCGCGCTGGACGCGCCGGATCCTGCCGAGCTCCTCCACCAGGTGGACGGGGAGGCGGATGGTGCGCGACTGGTCGGCGATGGAGCGGGTGATGGCCTGGCGGATCCACCACGTCGCGTACGTGGAGAACTTGAAGCCCTTCGCGTAGTCGAACTTCTCGACCGCGCGGACCAGGCCCGCGTTCCCCTCCTGGATGAGGTCGAGCAGCGGCAGGCCGCTGCGCGGGTAGCGCCGGGCGACGGCGACGACGAGCCGCAGGTTCGACTTGATGAAGAGGTCCTTGGCACGCTCGCCCTCGGCCACCAGCGCCTCGAGCTCCTCGCGGGTCGCCCCGCCCGCCTCGCTCTCCACCTCACCGTCGAGTATCTGCTGGGCGTAGACGCCCGCCTCGATGGTCTGCGAGAGCTCGACCTCCTTGGCGGCGTCGAGCAGGGGCGTGCGCGCGATCTCGTCGAGGTACATGCCGACCAGGTCGCGGTCGGCGATCTCCCCGCCCACGGCGCGAACGCTGCTTGCCCGGCCGCCCCCGCTCGCGGCGGAGGACTGACGACGGGCGACGGCACGGGTTGCCATGCGTGCTCCCTTGCTGAGTAGGTCGCGACACCCTTGCGGGTGCCCTGCATCCGACGGAAACAACGACTGGAATCAGGACAGAATTCCCACCCGGCACCTGAATTTTCGCGATCATGCAGTATCCTGCGCGCCGCCGCGCCGGGCGGCCCCGCGACACCGCGCCCGCAGGGGCGGCGGATCCGCAGGTCGGAGCCGTACGGGGGCCGGGAGCGGCGCCGATCTCGGAAACCCCGACCGCGCCGTCGGTGAGACCGCGATCACACGCGGTGCACCCGGAGAGACGCCGGCCGGTGCCCGGAGGTTGCCCCCTTCCTTCTCCCGGGAGGGTGTCCCCTCCGTCTCCCAGAGGTTGCTCCCTCCGTCTCACCTGCCGCGCGGCACCTAATCACCCGGCCCCGCCCGGACCGGGAGTCCGCGCCCGGCGTACGGCCGTGGGCGGGCCGCGCCCGGCGGTCCTCCGTCTCTCCGTTCCCCGTCCCCGCCCGGGGGCGTAGGTCCCGCGCCCGTTCCGCGCCCCGGGGGCGGCGGCCTACGGTCCCTGCCATGAGCGACGACCCTTCCGGCACCCTCGACGAGGCGCTCGAACGCCTCCACACCACCGGCCCCGAGCGCGGCGGCCGGCTGTCCAACCACGCCCCGATGGCGGTCGAGGCACTCGTCCGCCACGGCCAGGCCCCGGCCGTGCACCGCTGGCTCGACGCCTACGGCCCGAAGCTGGAGGAGCTGCCCTCCCCGCACACCCCGGTGACCGCGGCGACCTGGCGCGAGGCGCTCGGCGACCCGGCCCGGATCACCGACTGGACCCGGTTCTTCGCGCGGGAGCTGGCCGAGCACCCCTGGCGGGAGGTGCTCGCCACGTGGTGGCCCCGGCTGCTGCCGGGCATCGCGGGCGGGGCGACCCACCCCGTGATCCGTACCGGTCACGCCGTACGGACCCTGCTCGCCTCCCGGGAGGAGACGGCGCCGCGCCGCGCCGAGCTGGCGCACGCCCTCGGCTACTGGGCGGCCCGCCACCAGCCCCTGCCACCGGTCGCGCCCCTGCCCGCCGCGCCGGACGCGGCGGCCGCGCTCGACTCCGTACCGCCCGTGCCCGAGCAGGAGGGCGGGATCCGGGACCGTCTCGCCCAGCTGACGGCCCTTCCCGCCTGGGGGGCCGGAGCTCCGCCGGCCCCGGAGACGGCGAGGACGCGGCTCACCGAACTCGTGACGGCCGCGACGCACCGGTACGCGTCCCACGGCCACGGCGAACCGATCATGCTGGTGCACGCGGCGACCGCGCCGAACGCCGTCCTGCGGACCCTGCCCGCCCTGCCGCGCGCGCTGTGGGCGCCGAGCCTGGCGGCCGCGTGGGCGGCCTCGGCCGCGGTGACGGCGGCCTACACCCCCCGGGAGGGCGCGCCGTACCCGGCGACCTCCCTCACGGCCGAGGAGGTCTTCGCGCGGGCGGCGGCGCACGGCGACGACCACACGATCAAGTTCGCGGACACGGCGCTCGACGTCGCCGACCCGGTCGCCCTGGCCGCCGCCGTCCGCGCGGTCGAACTGAACCCGCCCGTCTTCTAGGCCCCGGGGACCCGGGCCGGTCGGGCCGCACCGCACGGACCGCCAACGCCCCGGGCCCGGGCCGCTTCGGCTGAACCGCCAATGCCCCGGGCCCCGGCCGTTCAGCCGAACTGCACGGACCGCTTGGCGAGCCCCATCCAGAAGCCGTCGACGACCGACCGCCCGCGGTCCAGGTCGCCGGCGGCGTCCGCCGCGCCCATCGCGACGAACAGCGGCGCGAAGTGCTCGGTGCGCGGGTGCGCGAGGCGCCCGGCCGGGGACTTGTGCGTGAAGTCGAGGAGGGCGTCGACGTCCTGGGCGGCGAGCGCCTCGCGCCCCCAGGCGTCGAACTCGGCGGACCAGCCCGGCACCCCGCCGCCCGGGTGGCGGAGGGCGGCGAGGTTGTGGGTGAAGAAGCCGCTGCCGACGATCAGGACGCCCTCGTCCCGCAGCGGTGCCAGAGCGCGGCCGATGTCCATGAGGCGGCGCGGGTCGAGGGTGGGCAGGGAGATCTGGAGGACGGGGACGTCGGCGCCGGGGTACATCTCGACGAGCGGGACGTACGCGCCGTGGTCGAGTCCCCGGTCGGGGATGTCCTGGACGGGCGTGCCGGGGGCGCGCAGCAGCTTGCGGACGGCGGCGGCGAGGCCGGGCGCGCCGGGGGCCGCGTACCGGACGCGGTAGTAGTGCTCGGGGAAGCCCCAGAAGTCGTACACGAGCGGCACGGTCTCGGTGGCGCCGAGTGCGAGCGGGGCCTCCTCCCAGTGGGCGGAGACCATGAGGATCGCGGTGGGGCGGGGCAGCGCGGCCGACCAGGCGGCCAGCTCGCCGGGCCAGACGGGGTCGTCGGCGAGCGGCGGCGCGCCGTGGGAGAGGTAGAGCGCGGGCATCCGGTCCGGGGTGGTGCCGGTGGTGCCGCTGTCGGGGGTGGTGTCCATGGCGACGACCTCCGCCTTCCGTCGTGAATCCTCGGCCGAGTCCTCGGCGGACTGGATCTTTGAAAGTTCAAGCTCCTACTCCATGCAGAATAAAACTACATAGTTCAACTTTCAAGGACGAGTCGTACGATGGTGCACATGGGAGACACGACCGCACCGCGCTGGCTCAGCGACGACGAACAGCGCACCTGGCGCGCCTATCTGCACGCCACCACGCTCCTGGAGGACCACCTCGACCGCCAGTTGCAGCGGGACGCGGGGATGCCGCACATCTACTACGGCCTGCTCGTCCAGCTCTCCCAGGCACCGCGCCGCCGCCTCCGGATGACCGAACTGGCCCGGAGCGCCAAGATCACCCGCTCCCGCCTCTCCCACGCCGTCGCCCGCCTGGAGAAGAACGGCTGGGTACGGCGCGAGGAGTGCCCCTCCGACAAGCGGGGCCAGTTCGCCCTGCTCACCGAGGAGGGGATGGAGGTCCTGCGCCGGACCGCGCCCGGCCACGTCGCGGCCGTCCGGCAGGCCCTCTTCGACCGGCTCTCCCCCGAGCAGGTGGCCCAGCTCGGCGAGATCATGCGCGTGATGGCCGAGGGGCTCCAGCCCTCGGACCCGGACGCGGACCTGCCCTGGCTCCGCTGAGCGCACGCGCGGAACCAGGGCAGGCGAACGGGGGCGGGGCCGCCCCCGGCCGGTCGCGCCCCCGCGGGGTCAGTGGGCGATGACGGGGATCTTGACCTCGTCGTCAGCGCCGGCGTCCGCGCCGGCCCCGGCGACGGTGCCCGTCCCCGGCTTGCCGGCGTTGATGAGGACGAAGGCGATGCCCGCCGAGACGACCAGGATGCCCACGGCCCACCAGATGGCGGCCGTGTAGCCCTCGACCATGCCCTGAAGCTGGACCAGCTTCTGCGCGGCCGGCGTGGTCGCGCCCGCCGCGTGGTCGGTCAGGTACGCGGTCGTCGCGGAGGCGGCGATCGTGTTCAGCAGCGCCGTACCGATGGCGCCGCCGACCTGCTGCGAGGTGTTCACCATCGCGGAGGCCACACCGGCGTCCTTCGGGTCCACGCCGAGCGTCGCCAGCGACATGGCCGGCATGAACGCCGTACCCATGCCGAGGCCGAGCAGCAGCTGCGCGGGCAGGATCAGTCCGGCGTACGAGGTGTCCACCTCCAGCTGCGTGAGCAGCAGCATGCCGGCGCCGGCGGTCAGGAAGCCGGGCGCCATCAGCAGGCGCGCCGGGACCCGGGTCATCAGGCGCGTACCGATCTGCGTCGAGCCCACGATCATGCCCGCGATCATCGGCAGGAAGGCGAAGCCGGTCATGACGGGCGAGTAGCCCTTCACGACCTGGAGGTAGTACGTCAGGAAGAGGAAGAGGCCGAACATCGCGATGACGGCCAGGCCCAGGGAGAGGTAGATGCCGCCGCGGTTGCGGTCGGTCAGGACCCGCAGCGGCAGCAGCGGGTGCTTGACGAAGGCCTCGGTGCCCACGAAGGCGATGAGCAGCACCGCCGAGCCGACGAACAGGCCGATCGTGCCGGTGTCGCCCCAGCCCTCGGTCTCGGCCCGCGTGAAGCCGTACACGAGCGCGACCAGGCCCAGGGTGGAGAGGAACACGCCGGGGATGTCGAGCGGGGAGCGGTTGCGGCCGCCCGCGGGCTCGCGGATCACGAAGTACGCGCCGAGGGCGGCCACGACGGCGAACGGGATGTTGACGTAGAAGGTCCAGCGCCAGTCGAGGTACTCGGTGAGGAAGCCGCCGAGGATCAGGCCGACGGCGCCGCCGCCACCCGCGATCGCGCCGTAGATGCCGAAGGCCTTGGCGCGCTCCTTGGCGTCGGTGAAGGTCACGGCGAGCAGCGAGAGGGCGGCGGGCGCGAGGAGCGCGCCGAACACGCCCTGGAGCGCGCGGGCGCCCAGCATCATCCCCTCGCCGGTGGCCGCGCCGCCGAGCGCGGACGCGGCGGCGAAGCCGGCGAGACCGACCACGAAGGTCCGCTTGCGGCCCCAGAGGTCGGCGATACGGCCGCCGAAGAGGAGGAGTCCGCCGAAGGCGAGGGCGTAGGCGGTGATGACCCACTGCCGGTTGGCGTCGGAGATGCCGAGGTCCTGCTGGGCGGAGGGCAGGGCGATGTTCACGATCGTCGCGTCGAGGACGACCATCAGCTGGGCGAGCGCGATGAAGACGAGCGCCTTCCAGCGGGCCGGATCGGCCCCTGTCACGGCGGTGTCGGGCGTTTTGGGCATGGGAGTGGCCACCTCTTGGCGCGAAATGTCAAAAAACGGAAAAAGGAAAGGGGAGGGAAGGGAAAGGGAGGGAGCGTCGCCGGAGCGGCGAGCAGCGGGCTCCCGGGCCGCCGCCGGCCGGGGTCGTCAGGACGCCGGACAGGTGTCGCGTCGCAGATCCTCCAGGGTCGCGGGCGTGCCGGGCAGTTCGGAGCGGGCCGGTGCCTCCAGGCCGTCGAGGAACAGCAGGAGATGGCGGCGCACGAAGGGGGCGAAGGCGTCGCCGGCGGTGCCCGGCAGCGGCCGGGCGAGCTGCGACACGGCCACCATCAGGTCGCCGACGCCGACGTCGGCGCGGAGCCGGCCGGCCCGCTGGGCGCGCAGGACCAGCTCCGCGACGGCCTCCTCCACCCGCTCGCGCTCCACGACCAGGTCCGGATGCTCCTTGTCGAAGGCGCCGTCGAGCATCGGGCAGAGGGCGCCGACCCGCTCGTCGGCGGCGGCGAGGGTGAAGCGGCGGACGGCCTCGAAGGGGTCGGCCTCCTCCGCCATCGCCCGTTCGGCGATCCCGGCGACCCGTCCCATGAGGGAGAGGACGACCTCGTGGACGAGGTCGGCCCGCTCGGGGAAGTTCCGGTAGAGGGTGGCGTTCCCGACGCCGGCCCGGCGCGCGATCTCGTCGTACGGCACCTGGGGGCCGAACTCCACGAACATCTCGCGGGCCGCCGTCACCAGCCGCTCGCGGTTGCGGAGGGCGTCGGCGCGGGGCTTCGGCACGCGCCGGGCGGGCGCGGCACCCTGCTCGGGGCACAGGCGCCCGGGAGCTGCGGATTCGCCTCGTACGGACGCGGCGCGCGCGGCGCCGGCACGTACCGCGTCGGGGGTGCTGGTCACGCCACGGCCTCCTCGGTCGGTCATTCGGTCATCGGGCATCGGGCAGGACTCGCAAGTCTCACGTGTCCCGCCCGTCCCTCGGGTCTCCGGTTCGTCACACCGGGCTCACCCGTCACACAGGTCTCACACGTTCCGGCCAACCGGGGAAGGACTCCCCACTTCGTCGGAACACCTTCCTAAACGGGGACGCGCTCCCCGGTTATTTCCCGGCTCCACCGTGACCTGGGTCACATCCCGGCGGCTCCGCCGGGATACCCACGATCGGGCCACCCGGCGCGCGCCCCCGCACCGGTCGTTCCAGGCTGATCGCACGGCGCGATCTCCGCCCGCCCCCACCGGGACGGTCCGGGCAGGCCCGTGCCGCAGACCTGCCCGCACCGGAGAGGCGACCGTATGCAGCACACCCGCCGGCGGATACGCAGACCCGTCGCCCTGGCCGCGACCACGGCGCTCTCCCTCGCCCTGCTCGCCTCCGCGAGCAGCACGCTCCCCGGACCCGCCCCGGCCTCGGCCGGTCCCGTGGCCACCACGCCGGGCACCACCCAGCTCGGACCGTGCCGGATCACCACCACGATGGGCGTGCAGATGTCGGAGGGGATGCCGACCGCCCCCGGCTACGCCCGTTCCACGGGCCGCGTCAAAGCCCTCAACCTGATGATCGACTTTCCCGACGCGGTCGGGGAGGGCACGGCGATGAGCCGCTACCGGGAGTTCTTCCCGCAGACCTCCGCCTGGTTCGCCACCAGCTCCTACGGGCGCCTCCAGTACAAGCCCGAGGCCCCCATACCCGACTGGCTGCGCATGCCGCGGCCGTTCTCCTCGTACGGGATCGAGCGCGGCTCACCGTACGAACCGGGCTACCGCTCCCTCGTCGAGGACATCGTGAAGGCCGCCGACCCGAAGGTCGACTTCAGCGCCTACGATCTGGTCAACGTCCTCGTCACCCCGAACGCCGGGCCCTCCGCCCTCGACACCGTCCTGTCCGTGACCTTCTCCGGCAACGACGAGGCCCCCTACGCGGACGGCGTCCCCCTCGCCAACACGTCCTTCGTCTACAGCCGCCAGGACGACGGCTCCGGCAGCTTCGCCGAGACCGGCTACCGGGTCCTGCCCCACGAGAACGGGCACGTCTTCGGCCTGCCCGACCTCTACACCGCCGACGGCGGCGGGACCGTCGGCCACTGGGACATCATGTCCGAGGACTGGGGGGCCAACAACGACCTCCTCGGCTGGCACAAGTGGAAGCTCGGCTGGCTCGACAACGACCAGGTGAGCTGCGCCTCCGCCACCGGCACCAGCGAGCACCTGCTCACCCCGCTGGCTCTCGCCGGCGGCCCCAAGCTGGCCTTCGTGCCGCTCTCCGACACCTCCGGCTACGCCGTCGAGGTCCGCACCGAGGACGGCAACGACGAGGCCGTCTGCGACGAGGGCGTGCTCATCTACCGGGTGGAGTCCGACGTCGACACGGGCCACGGCCCGGTGACCGTCTCCGACAGCGAGCGGGCCAGCGGCGGCTGCACGCGCCGCCCCAACGTGCACGCGGAACTCTCGGACGCGCCCTACCGCCCCGGCGA
>NZ_JAPSIW010000959.1 GCF_031178505.1 Streptomyces sp.
GGATCTGGCAGGAATCCCCGGGCTGTGGAACCGGCCCGCACTGCGGGGCCCGCGCCGCGAGCTTCCCCCCTGACCGTGGCGCGGGACCATCCGGACCGGTTCTCGCCGGGGGGAGCGGCTTGTCCCCCCGATGCCGCTCCCCCCGTCCTTCGCCGAAGGCCCCGGCCGCTCTCCCGAGCGCCGGGGTCTTTTCGCGTACGGGGACGGAGCGGGCATGCGGAAGGGCCCGGTGCTCACGCACCGGGCCCTTCGTCGAAGCGGTAGCGGAGGGATTTGAACCCTCGGTGACTTGCGCCACACTCGCTTTCGAGGCGAGCTCCTTCGGCCGCTCGGACACGCTACCGAGAGAGAGCTTAGCCCAAACTCCCCCGGCGATGAAATCCGTATCGATCCGCAGGTCGGACGGTGGGTCAGCGCGCCCGGAAGAAGGCCGTCAGCTGCTGCGCGCACTCCTCGCCGAGCACGTCGTGGATCACCTCGGGCCGGTGGTTGAGCCGCCGGTCCCGGACGAGGTCCCAGAGCGAGCCGGCGGCTCCCGCCTTCTCGTCGACGGCGCCGAACACCACCCGCGCCACCCGCGCCTGCACCAGCGCGCCCGCGCACATCACGCACGGCTCCAGGGTCACGACCAGCGTGCACCCGGTCAGCCGCCACTCGCCGGTGGCCTCGGCCGCCCGCCGCAGCGCGAGGACCTCGGCGTGCGCGGTCGGATCGCCGGTGGCCTCGCGCTCGTTGTGGCCGCGGGCGAGCACCTCGCCGTCCGGGGAGAGCACGACCGCGCCGACCGGTACGTCACCGGCCGCCGCGGCCGCGTCGGCCTCGGCGAGCGCCAGCCGCATCGCGGACCGCCAGGGGTCCCGTACGGGGTCGGGCGAAGGCCCGGGACGGGACGGGGCCCCGGCGTCCCCGGGGCGGGGGTCGGGCGCCGGGGCGGAGTCCGCGGGCGCGGGCGGCGCCGAGCCGACGGAGCCCGTCGGCCCCGCGGGCTCCGCCGGGAGGTGCGGGGGCACTAGCGCACGGCCTCCAGGACCTCCGCGGCGCCCAGCGCGTCCGCGATCTCCGCGAGCGCGTCGGTGTCGAGCGCGAGGAGGTCGTTCGGGGGCACGCCGAGGTCGGCGAGGACCAGCCGGTCACCCACGGGGGCGGCGGGCACCGTCTCGGAGGCGACGGCCTCCTCCTCGTCGTCGCCGTCCGCCGGGACGTCGAGCGGTTCCCCGTCCTCCGTGCCGTCCAGGTCCAGCGTGTCCAGGTCGTCCAGGGCACCGTCCAGGTCGTCGCCGAGGATCTCCCGGGTGAGGATCTCCCCGTACGAGGAGCGGGCGGCGGCGGCGCCGTCGGAGACGTAGATCCGGGGGTCGTCCTCGCCCTCCACACGGACGATGCCGAACCACGCGTCCTCCTGCTCGATGAAGACGATCACCGTGTCGTCGTCGACGGAGGCCTCGCGGGCCCGGTCGACCAGATCGGACAGGGTCTCCACGTCGTCGAGCTCCGTGTCGCTCGCTTCCCACCCGTCTTCGGTGCGCGCGAGCAGTGCGGCGAAGTACACCTGACTCTCCCACTGATCAGAGGTGTGACGATCCGGCGGCGCGCTCCTGATGCCCCGCCCAATCGGCATCGTGACAGAAACGAGGGCCGCAGGAGAGGTCTTCGGCTCTTGCGTCGTGCATCAGTCTGAACGACACCGCGATCGGGCGGCGCGCGACCCCGGCGCACGAAGGGGGCGCACAGCGGAGGTGCCCGTACCGGCCGCAGGTGCGGAGGACGCGTACGGAGAGGGGCGCGCCCGCGTCCGGACGCGGGGGCCTCACCAGCGGAAGGTGCGCATCCGCATGGCCTGCCGCATCCGGGCCGCGCGGGCCCGCCGGGGCTGGACGCGCTCGCGCAGGGCCTTGGCCTCGTTGAGCTCGCGCAGGAACTGGGCGCGGCGCCTGCGGCGCTCCGCGTCCGTCTCCGGCTCAGGCTTTCCGCGCTCCTGGCCTGCGGTCTCTTCCGGGTCCGGCATCGGCCACACCACCCTGCGACTGGGTCCCTGTGCCCCACCTTCCCCCAGTGGCGGGAGTCGATGCCAGTGCGGGGCGGGCTACTGTTGAGTCATGCGTCTCCACGTCGTCGATCACCCGCTGGTCGCCCACAAGCTCACCACCCTGCGCGACAAGCGCA
>NZ_JAPSIW010000012.1 GCF_031178505.1 Streptomyces sp.
CAGCAGGGTGGACTTCCCGGAGCCGTTCTCACCGACGACGAAGGCTTTCTCGCCGGGCCGGACGCTGAAGGAGACGTGGTCGAGGAGGAGGCGGTCGCCGTAGGAGAGGCTGACGTCGCGCAGGGTGAGCTGGGCGCGGTCGCGCATGGTGGTGTCCCGGGGTGGGTTCGTCGGATTCGGGCACGCGGGAGACCGGCCGACGCGCCGCGCGACCGTCAAGGGTCACGGGCGGGGCCGAGTCCGGGGGCCGGAATCAGAGGAAGAAGTAGTACGAACCCATGGGATCGAGGCTAGCAGTGGGGGCCTCGCCGGTTCACGGGGTTTTCGGGAGCGGGAGCGCCCCCGGGAAAGTACCGGACCGGGAACCGGCTCTTTCCGGGGGCGTCACAGGAGGTTGCCCAGCGGCCCGAGGTCGATGTTCAGGTCCTCGGGCTCCAGGCCGAAGCGGTCGCGCAGCAGGGCCATCCGGTCCTCCAGGAGCATGAGGGTCAGGCCGAGCCGTTCCTCCTGTTCCTCGGTGAGGTCGCCGGACTCGACCCTGCGCAGGGCCTGGCCCTCCATCAGCCGGCGCAGCAGTTCGACGACGGTCAGGACCAGTCGGGCCAGATCGCGCTCCACGGTGTCGGGGTCGAGTTCGACGCGGCGCGGCCGGGTCGTCATGGGTTCACCTGCCTCCACGGGGACGGCACGTTCTCGCCGACCGCGCTGATGAGAGCCTTCAGGTCGACGCGTACGAGGTCGATGTCGGCGATCCGGAGGGTGATGTCCCCGGCGAGGACGACCCCGCCGGCCAGGAGCCGGTCGAGGAGGTCGACCAGGGCGATCTCCCGTTGATCGGTCATGGTCCGGTTCCCTCCTCGGGGCCGGTCCGGGTGAAGGAGTAGGGCACCCAGGGGCCGGTGACCTCCACGCGCAGACCGGTGTGCAGGTCGTCGGGCGGGGGGAGCGCGTCGCGGAACCGCTGTTCCCCTTCCTCGGGGACGAGGTACGCGGCGTTGAGGACGTTGCGGCCGGGGACCCCGGAGAGCCGGGCCTGCTGGGGTGGGTGGAGGACCGTGTCGGCGGCGGCGCGGGCCAGTGCCTCGTGGAGGTGGCGGGCGGTACGGGCGGCCGCGTCGTCCGCGTCCTGCCGGGCCCGCTGCTGCCCCAGCCGGCGGCGCAGGTAGTCGCGGCCGGAGCCGGCCCGGTCCGGGCGGTCGCCTCCGGCGGGTTCGGCCGCGGGTGGCGCCGCCGCCTCGTCCACGTACAGCTTGACGCCCCACTCGCGGGCTCCCGCCAGGCGGTCGAGCGCTTCCAGGAGGCGGTCCTCCCCCTCCTCGAGCAGGCGGCGCACGCCCTGCTCGCCGCGGCAGACGGTGGCGAGCCGCAGCGGGACGACGGTGGTGTGCCGGCCCGCCTCGGCCACCACTCCGTGGTGGGCGCGGGCCACCCGGGCGAGCCAGTCCAGGTCCTCGAGCCGCTCGCGCAGGGGCGCCTCGTCGAAGTCGGTCGCGGGGACCTTCTCGGCGAGCGCGGTCAGGCCCCGGTGGTCCACGGTCGCCAGGCCTTCGCCGAGGGTGCCGCCGGCCGGCGGGCCGGCGGGCCCGGGGGACCGGACGACGGCGTACACGTACCAGAGGTTCTCGTCGTTCATCGCTCCTGCCTCGTTCCGGGCTCGCTCCCGCTTCGCTGCCGTCTCACGCCTCCCTCGCCTCCAGTTCGGCGATTCGGCGCCGCAACTCCTCGTTCTCGCGCCCGAGTTCTCCGCTGCGGGCCCGGGAGGACAGGGCGGGATCCTGCTCCCACCAGTCGATGCCCATCTCCTTGGCGCGCTCCACCGAGGCGACGACGAGGCGCAGCTTGATGGTGAGGAGTTCGATGTCGAGGAGGTTGATGCGGATGTCCCCGGCGATCACCACCCCTTTGTCGAGGACGCGTTCCAGGATGTCGGCGAGGTTGGCCGACTGGGTGTCGGGGGGCCGCGGCAGTCCCGAGGGCATCGTCATGCCTTCTCCTCCCGGTCGCTGTCGTGGGGTGCGGCGCGGCGCCCCCGCCGCCCGGTGAGGCGGCGGAGGCGCTCGGTGGCGGAGGTGGCGACCGCGTGCGCGGTTCCGCTGGCGCGGCCGGCCGCGCGGGCGGCCGCCAGGGTCAGCGCCGCCAGGCGGCGGCCGCGCGGCGAACCCGCCCGGCGGGCCGCGCCGAGCGCGGGGTGGTGGGTCATGGACTTCACTGGCTTCCCCTCACCTCCAGTCGGGCCAGGAGCTCGTCCTCCCGGCGGTCGAACTCCTCCTCGTCGATCTCTCCGGCCTCGAACGCCTCGACCAGGGCGGCGAGTTCGCGCTGGACGACGGCCGGGTCGTAGTACTCCCGCTCGGCCACCTCGACGACCTGCCGCAGCACCCAGGCCGTGCCCCGGACCGGGGCGGCGGGCAGGAGGAGGACTTCCCGGAGCAGTCCCATGGTCAGCCCGCTCCGGCGAAGCTGTACGGGGGCAGCGGTCCCGTCACCTGCTCGCGCAGGTGCTCGTGCTCCTGACGGAGGGCGCGTACGGCCTCCAGGAACTCCTCCCGCCGCTCGCGTTCCACGAGGAACGACAGGTTGGCGAGGTGCCCGGTGTTCTGCGGGCCCCGTACCACCGCGGCGGCGTAGGGCGCGAGGGTCTCCTCGACGAGCGCGGCGTCGGTCCTCTCGCGCTCGGCGACCGCCCGCGCGACCCGCTCGCCGAAAGCGATCTTCTCCTCATGGGTGCCGCCGCCCGCCGCGCGCTGCGCGGCGTGCAGGGCCATCAGGTCCGGGTCGGCGGTGACGACCAGGTGCAGCACGCTCTCCTCGTCGTGGTGCACCTTGACGTTGAACTCGTCCTTGCCGTCGAGGGCCTTGAGCTGTTCGAGGTAGCGGTCGTGGTGCTCCGCCAGGATGTCGGCGACGGCCGCGTCGTCGGGGGCGATGCCGCCGAACCGGAGGGGCAGGACGGGGCCGTCCTTGCCCGCCGTGATCACGACGTGCTGGTGCGCGAGCAGGTCGCGCCGCTTCGCCTTGGGCTGGGCCGGGGCGTCGCTGCACAGGGCCACCAGGTCGCCGCTGCGTACGGTGCGGACCTGGCTCGGCGGGTCACCGATGCCTTCGATCGGCTCGGGGAGCGTCCGGTCGGCGGACGCGATGCCGTAGACGTAGGTGCTCATTCCTTCTCCTCCCGGCGGCTCGAGCCGCGCCCGCGCGTCCCGCTGCTCGTCTTCTCCTCGACGGCCTCGTCGCGTGCCTGGTGGAAGGCGTCGGAGATGGTCTGCGCGGCGCCGCCGAGCGCGCCCTTGGTCTTGGCCCGCGCGCCGGACTCGGTGATGTCACCGACCAGGTCGGGCAGGCCGGGGTTCTTGTGGGGGCCGGACTCCAGGTCCAGCCGGTTGCACGCCTCCGCGAACCGGAGGTAGGTGTCGACGCTCGCCACGACGACACGGACGTCGATCTTCAGGATCTCGATGCCGACCAGAGAGACGCGGACGAACGCGTCGATCACCAGGCCGCGGTCCAGGACCAGTTCGAGCACGTCGTACAGTCCGCTGGAGCCGCCTCCGGAGGCGGCAGGGGCGGTCTGGGCAGGAACGACAGTCATGCTTCTCGGTCTCCCTCTCGTCTCGGGACGGACGTCGGGGGCGGCGGGGGCGGGGCGCGCCGCTCAGCGCCGGTCGGCCCGCCCGCGTTCGTAGCGGCGGGCGCGGCGGTAGCCGAGCAGCTGCCCCTCGGGGTCGGCCTGCACCTCGTACGAGGCGAGCAGACTCATGGTGTCCGGAACGCGCCGCAGTTCCACGACTTCGACCGTCAGGCGCCAGTCACCGTTCTCGTGGCGCTCGCAGGAACTCACGGCCTCCGCCGGCTGGTCGAGCAGCTGCGCGAGCTGTTCCGTCGCCGTCCGGATGACCGTGGCGACCGGTGCGGACCGATTCCGCGCCGGGCGCTTCGCGTGCTCCGTCTCCGCCTCGCTGTCCGATCCGTCGTCCGATGAATGGGTCATACCTTGCTCCTCCTTCGCCTTACCGGGCCCGTTCGGGACAAACCGGTTGATGTGACTCCTTTTCACGAATGTCTCCGGGACCTCCGGACGGGCGTTCCCGTTCCGCGTGCCCGCCGCGTGCCGCTCCACACGCATCCGCCGGCATGACGAGGCCGTGTCCGGTGAGCGGACGGCCTCTTGACCCGTCGCGGCGCCGGCCACTACCTTGCGGCTCACACGACCCGCGACACGAGAGGAGGCGACCGTCGGATGTACACCAGCTCCGACCTGAGGCGCCTCACTCACAGCACGGTCTGGGTCCACGGCCGCATCGCGCACGGCCACTGACGACGCCCCCTTCGTGACGTGCCCTCTCCGTGGCACCTGACGACGCGTCCTCCTTCCCTCTTCCTCCTTTCCCTCTCCGGCACGTCTCCGTGCCGCGCCGCGCCCGCCGTCCCGGTGCGCCTCGAACACAGAAAGCTGTCCGCCTTGCCTCACACGCCGAACCGACCGACCCCCCACCGGAACGCGGGCCCGTCGTGGTAGCGCCGCGCATCACCGTCAACGGGACCGCGACACCGATCGCCCCGGCCGAACCCCACACCACCGTCCTGGACTTCCTCCGCGAGCGCGGCCTGACGGGCACGAAGGAGGGCTGCGCCGAAGGGGAGTGCGGCGCCTGCGCCGTCCTGGTGGCCCGCCCCGGGGTGCACAAGCCCACCGACTGGGTGGCGGTCAACGCCTGTCTGGTGCCGGCCGCGGCGCTCGACGGCCAGGAGATCGTCACCTCCGAGGGCCTCGCCACCGCCGGTGAGCCCGGCACGCCTCCCGTGCTGCACCCGGTGCAGGAGGAGATGGCGGTCCGGGGCGGCTCCCAGTGCGGTTACTGCACACCGGGGTTCGTCTGCAGCATGGCCGCCGAGTACTACCGGCCCGACCGCTGCCCCCGCGGGGCCTCGGGGACGGAAGGGAGCGGCGGCGGGCACGGCCGCGACGCGGGGGACGGTACGCGGCACGCCGACGCCGAGCACGGTCCGAACGGGTTCGACCTGCACGCGCTGAGCGGGAACCTGTGCCGCTGCACCGGCTACCGGCCGATCCGGGACGCCGCCTTCGCCGTAGGAACACCCCCGGACGAGGACCCGCTGGCGCGCCGACGCGAGCAGGCGCCGCCCGCTCCGGTCGCCACCGCCTACACCCGGGGCGAGAGCGCCTTCCTACGCCGCGACACCCTGGCCGACACCCTGCGGCTGCTGCGCGAGCGGCCCGACGCCGTGGTGGTCGCCGGGTCCACCGACTGGGGCGTGGAGGTGAACATCCGCGCCCGGCGGGCCCGTTGTGTGGTCGCCGTCGACCGGCTGCCCGAACTGCGGGAGCTGCACGTCACGTCCGGGCACGTCGAGATCGGCGCGGCGCTCACACTCACCGAGATCGAGCGCCGGCTCGACGGCTCCGTACCGCTGCTCGCCGAGCTGTTCCCGCAGTTCGCGTCCCGGCTCATCCGCAACGGTGCCACCCTCGGCGGCAACCTCGGCACCGGGTCCCCCATCGGTGACAGCCCGCCGGTGCTGCTCGCGCTCGAGGCGTCGGTGGTGCTCGCCGACGCCGACGGTGAGCGCGAGGTCCCGCTGGCCGAGTACTTCACCGGGTACCGGCGGAGCGTGCGCCGCCCCGACGAGCTGATCCGCGCGGTCCGCGTCCCGCTTCCCCTGTCGCCGCTCACGGCCTTCCACAAGATCGCCAAGCGGCGCTTCGACGACATCTCCAGCGTGGCGGTCGCCTTCGCGCTGGACGTCGAGGACGGCATCGTCCGCAAGGCGCGCATCGGCCTGGGCGGTGTGGCCGCCACCCCGATCCGTGCCCTCACCACCGAGGCGGCTCTGGAAGGCAGGCCGTGGACGGCGCGGACCGCCGAGGCGGCGGCCACGCTGCTGCGGGCGGAGGGCACGCCGCTGGACGATCACCGGGCCAGCGCCGCCTACCGCTCGGCGATGCTCGGCCGGAGCCTTGTGAAGCTGTACGCGCGAACCACCGAGGCGGTGTCGTCATGAGTCATCTGTCCGAACGCCCCGAGAAGCCCGTCGTCGGGCTCCCCCTGCCGCACGAGAGCGCCGTCCTGCACGTCACGGGGGCCGCGCTCTACACCGACGACCTGGTCCACCGGACCAAGGACGTGCTGCACGCGTACCCGGTGCAGGTGATGAAGGCCCACGGCCGGATCACGGCGCTGCGGACCGCTCCCGCGCTGGCCGTGCCCGGGGTGGTCCGCGTGCTGACCGCCGCCGACGTGCCGGGCGTCAACGACGCCGGGATGAAGCACGACGAACCGCTCTTCCCCGACGAGGTCATGTTCCACGGCCACGCGGTCGCCTGGGTGCTCGGTGAGACGCTGGAGGCCGCCCGGCTCGGCGCCGCGGCCGTCGAGGTGGAGCTCGAGGAGCTGCCCTCGGTGATCACTCTGGAGGAGGCGATCGCGGCCGAGAGCTTCCACGGCGCCCGTCCGGTGATGGTGACGGGCGACGTCGAGGCCGGCTTCGCCGACTCCGCCCACGTGTTCACCGGCGAGCTGCAGTTCTCCGACCAGGAGCACTTCTACCTGGAGACCCACGCGGCACTCGCGTACCTCGACGAGTCCGAGCAGGTCTTCGTCCAGAGCAGCACCCAGCATCCGTCGGAGACGCAGGAGATCGTCGCCCACGTGCTCGGTCTGCACAGCCACGAGGTGACCGTGCAGTGCCTGCGGATGGGCGGCGGTTTCGGCGGCAAGGAGATGCAGCCCCACGGCTTCGCGGCGGTCGCCGCCCTGGGCGCCAAGCTGACGGGCCGGCCGGTCCGGGTGCGGCTCAACCGGACCCAGGACCTGACCATGTCCGGCAAGCGGCACGGCTTCCACGCCGCGTGGCGGATCGGCTTCGACGCCGAGGGCCGCGTCCAGGCCCTGGACGCCACCCTGACGGCGGACGGCGGCTGGAGTCTGGACCTCTCCGAGCCGGTGGTCGCCCGCGCGCTCTGCCACATCGACAACACGTACTGGATCCCGCACGCGCGGGTCGCCGGCCGGGTCGCCCGGACGAACAAGGTGTCCAACACCGCCTTCCGGGGCTTCGGCGGCCCGCAGGGCATGCTGGTCATCGAGGACATCATGGGGCGGTGCGCGCCGCTCCTCGGCCTGGACCCGACGGAGCTGCGCGAGCGCAACTTCTACCGGCGGGGTCAGACGACGCCGTACGGGCAGCCGGTCGTCCAGCCCGAGCGGATCACCGCCGTCTGGGACCGGGTCAAGGAGAACGCGGGGCTCGCGGAGCGCCGGCGGGAGATCGCCGCCTTCAACGCCGCGCACCCGCACACCAAGCGGGCGCTGGCGCTGACGGGTCTGAAGTTCGGCATCTCCTTCAACCTCACCGCCTTCAACCAGGCCGGCGCACTGGTGCTGATCTACAAGGACGGCTCGGTCCTGATCAACCACGGCGGCACGGAGATGGGACAGGGGCTGCACACCAAGATGCTCCAGGTGGCCGCGACCACCCTGGGCGTCCCGCTGCACAAGGTGCGGCTGGCCCCGACCCGTACCGACAAGGTGCCGAACACCTCGGCCACCGCGGCCAGCGCGGGCGCGGACCTCAACGGCGCCGCGGTGAAGAACGCCTGCGAGCAGCTGCGCGCCCGGCTGCTGGGGGTGGCCGCCACCCGGCTGGGGGCGAACCCCTCGGACGTACGCATCGTGGAGGGCGTCGCCCGCGTCCTCGGCGGTGACGGGGAGCTCGCCTGGGACGATCTGGTGCGCACCGCCTACTTCCAGCGGGTGCAGCTGTCGGCCGCGGGTTTCTACCGGACGGAGGGCCTGCACTGGGACGCCGGGACCTTCCACGGCTCGCCGTTCAAGTACTTCTCGCACGGCGCCGCCGCGGCCGAGGTGGAGGTGGACGGGTTCACCGGCGCGTACCGCCTCCGGCGGGTGGACATCGTGCACGACGTGGGCGACAGCCTCTCCCCCATGATCGACATCGGTCAGGTCGAGGGCGGTTTCGTGCAGGGGGCGGGCTGGCTGACCCTGGAGGACCTGCGCTGGGACACCGGCACGGGGCCGAACCGGGGCCGGCTGCTGACCCAGGCGGCGAGCACGTACAAGCTGCCGAGCTTCTCCGAGATGCCGGAGGAGTTCCACGTCACGCTGCTGGAGAACGCGGCCGAGGAGGGCGCGGTGTACGGCTCCAAGGCGGTGGGCGAGCCTCCGCTGATGCTGGCGTTCTCGGTGCGGGAGGCCCTGCGTGAGGCGGTCGCCGCGTTCGGGCCGGGCGGGATCGCCGTCGAGCTGGCCTCGCCGGCGACTCCGGAGGCGGTGTACTGGGCGATCGAGGCCGTCCGGCGGGCCGGTGACGGTGCCGCCGGTGACGGTGCCGTGGCGGCCGGTTCCGGGGGCGGCGGTACGGTCCCGGCCGGTGCGAAAGCGCTGAGCGGTGCCTGACAGCACGTGGATCGGCGCGGTCGCGCGGTTGCGGGAACGCCGGGAGCCCGGCGTCCTGGTGACCGTCGCGACCGTGCGCGGTCACGCTCCGCGCGACGCCGGCGCGAAACTCGTGGTCGGCCGGACCATGACGTGGGGTTCGATCGGCGGCGGCAACATCGAGGCGGTCGCCATCGACCGGGCGCGGGCCATGATCGACGCGGCGGAGACGGAGCCGGAGCTGGTCGACTTCGCCCTGAACGACAAGGTGACCAACGCGTACGGCGTGCAGTGCTGCGGCGGCGCCGTCTCCGTCCTGCTCGAACCGCTGCCGGTGGTCCGGGCGGTCGCGATCTTCGGCGTCGGTCACGTCGGGCTCGAACTGGCCCGGATCCTGGCCCGCCATGACCTCGACCTCCACCTGGTCGACAGCCGCGCCCACGTCCTCGCCGACGAGCGGCTCGGGGTCCTGGCGGACGCGGTGGCGCGGGTACGCGTCCACCACACGCCGCTGCTGCCGGAGGAGGTTTTGGAGGACCTGCCGGACGGCGCCCACGTCCTGATCATGACGCATGACCACGCCGAGGACGCCGCCCTGTGCGACGCCGCCCTGCGGCTGCCCCGGCTGGGTTCGGTCGGGCTGATCGGGTCGGCGGCCAAGTGGGCCCGCTTCCGTGGGCGGCTCGCCACCGAGGGGGGGCACGACGAGGCCGCCATCGGCCGGATCAAGACGCCGATCGGCCTCGCCGACATCACGGGCAAGCAGCCGGCCACGATCGCGGTGAGCGTCGCGGCCGACCTGCTGCGCACCTTCGAGTCCGAGGGGGCGGGCGCGGGGCCGCCTAGTCCTTGAGGGGTTCGGTGGCCGGGCCCTGCAGGACGCTGCCGTCGGCGGCGAAGCGGGAGCCGTGGCAGGGGCACTCCCAGGTCTGTTCCGTCTCGTTGAAGCCGAGTTCGCAGCCCATGTGGGTGCAGCGCCGGCCGCCGGACCTGCCCGCCAGGAAGTGGCGGGCCACGGTGGCCTGGTGCTTGGCGACGTCGGGGAGTTCGCGCAGCGGGAGCCGCCGGCGCGGGTCGAAGAGTTCGGTCCACGGGGGACGCGGCGCCCCGGTCACGTGCGCGGTGAGGAGCCCGGCGGCGATGACGCCGTTGGACAGGCCCCAGCCGTCGAACCCGGTGGCCACGTAGACGTGCTGGGTGTCGGGGTGCTCGTGACCGACGTAGGGGACGCCGTCGACCGTGGTCACGTCCTGGGCGCTCCAGCGGTACGGGGCGGCTCCCCCGCCGTCCCCGCCGGTTGCCGCGGCGAAGTCGGGGAAGCCGCGGGCGGCCCAGGACTCGAGGCGGGCGAAGCGTTCCTCGACGCCGCCCGCGCCGGGTTCGTACGACTCCCCCGCCACGATCAGCAGCCGCCGGCCCGGGCCGAAGGGCGCCGTGCGCACCGAGCGGGTGCCGTGCTCGGGGGTGAGGTACATGCCGCGCGGCGCGCGGTCGGCGGGGACCGGGGCGGCGACGACCAGTTCGCGGCGGACACCCAGCCGTACGAGCAGGCTGCTGTGGCAGCGGAGCGGGAACTGGGTGGCGAGGACGACGTCGCGGGCGTGCACGGTGTGACCGCCTTCGGTGGTGAGCCGGCACTCGGCGGCCTCCTTGACGCCGGTGACGCGGGTGCGCTCGTGGATCCGGCCGCCGTGCGCGACGAGGTCCTCGGCGATGCCGAGGAGGAAGCGCCGGGGGTGGAACTGGAGCTGGTTCTCGACCCGTACCGCGGCCTCGACGGGATAGGGGAGGCCGGTCTCGGCGGTGCTGTTCACCCAGGTCGCGGGAAGACCGGCCGCCGCGGCCGCCGCCGCCTCGGCGCGGACGTCCCCGGCCCGTTCGGCCCGCGTGGTGTAGGTGAAGGCGGGCAGGTGCTCCAGTTCGACGTCCTGTCCGAGGCCCGCGCAGAGCCGCTCCACCTCCCGCAGGGCCTCCTGCTGCGCGTCGGCGTACAGGGACGCGGCCTCGGGGCCGTGGTCGTGGCGCAGGCGGTCGTAGCAGAGGCCGTGGAGGGCGGTCACCTTGCCGGTGGTGTGCCCGCTGACCCCGCCCGCGATCCGGTCCGCCTCCAGGACCACGACGTCGCATCCGGCGCGGGCGAGTTCCCGCGCGGTGCACAGGCCGACGATTCCGCCGCCGACGACGGCGACGTCGACGGTGAGGTCGCCGTCCAGGGGCGGGTGTTCGGTGGCCGAGGGACTGCTCTCCAGCCAGTACGGGCGCATGGTGCCTCCTCCGCGCGGAACGGCCCACGTGTCGCGGCTCGCTTCCCGCGGCTCGCTCGTGGAACTCACTGCTTGGCTCGCTCACGGGGGCGGCTACCCTGCGCGCGGCGGAATACCCCGGGGCGAGGACACCCGGGCCCGGGGGGGCTCGGGACGCGCGGGCCGGTTCAGCCGACGCCGTGCGGCCGGAACTGGACGCTGATGCGGGGGCCGACGGCCCGGCGCGTCTTGGGTACGGCGTGTTCCCAGGTGCGCTGGCAGGAGCCGCCCATGACGACGAGGTCGCCGTGGCCGGCGGGCACGCGGAGCGCGACGGGGCCGCCGCCGCGCGGGCGGAAGGCGAGGTCGCGGGGGTCCCCGAGGGAGAGGATGGCGACCATGGTGTCCCGCGTGGCGGAGCGTCCGTGCCGGTCGCCGTGCCAGGCGACGCTGTCGCGGCCGTCCCGGTAGAGGCAGAGCCCTGCGGTGGTGAAGGCCTCGCCGAGTTCGGCGGCGTAGTGCGCGCCGAGGGCCTCACGGGCCTCGTGGAGCGCCGGGTGCGGGAGCGGCCTGCCCTCCGGGTAGTACGCGAGGAGGCGCGGCACGGCGACGACGCCGTCGTACATCCGCCGCTGCTCGGCGCGCCAGGGCACGTGGGCGACGAGTTCCTCGAACAGGGCGTCGGCCCCGTGGAACCAGCCGGGAAGATGATCGACCCACGCGCCCCCGGCGAGCTCCGTGCGCCGCAGCCCGTGCAGGGGCCCGGGGCCGATGTCGGTCCCCTGGTCGAAGAGGGAACCCTGGAATCCGGGGAGGTCGGATGGTGCGGCGTTCATGCGTCCAGCATAGCCACGTAACCGAACATACGAGCGAATCAGGAGGGGGGCGTCACCGCACGTGCCTGCCGGGCACGAGGGTGGTGGCGCGGAGCGCCGGCCCGATGTCCCGGGCGAGCGCCGCGACGGCGGGGCGAGGAGGCCCGGCGGACGGTCCGACGTCGCGACTTCCTCGCCCTGCCGGCCGACCCGGCGGTGGGCGCGAGGCGTCGGCGGACACCGCACCCGGAGGGCACCGCTCCGCCCCCCGCCCCCTGAAACGGCGTTCTAGAACGAGTGGCCTATGCTGACTGTCCTGCGGAACGCCGAGGTGCGCCCGTGACCGTGGCCGGTACGGCCCGGCGGCAGGAGAGAGCGAGGGACCCGGCTCGATGAGCCCGAAGCAGCAACGCGGGGAAGCCACCGTCGAGCAGGTCCTGGACGCCGCCCTGCGTCTCTACGCCTCCTCCGGGGAGGCCGGCCTGACGGTCGGAGCGCTCACCCGCACGAGCGGGGTCAGCACCGGCAGCGTCTACCACCACTTCGGCAGCCTCCACGGTGTACTCACCGCGCTCGCCCTGCGCTGGCTCGGCCGGCTCCTGGGGGAACTGGGCACGGCCCTGACCGCGACGGACGACGCCCGGACCGGGGTGCGGGCCGTTGTCCGGGCCTACCTCGGCTTCGTGCGCGACCATCCGGCCGCCGCCCGGCTCCTGCACTCCACCACGGCCGACCGGGAAGGCATGACCCGCACCTCGGAGATCCGGGACTCCCAGGAGGCCCGCCTCTCCCCGATCGCCCGGTGGATCGAGGCCCGGGTCGAGGCCGGGGAACTGGCCCCGCTGCCCGTGCCGGTGATCGAGACCCTCGTCCTGGGTCCGGTCATCGGACTTGCGCGCCGCTGGATCACCCTCGGGGACGTCGACCTGGACGAGGCCGCGCGCATCCTGCCGGACAGGATCTGGCGCTCGGTCGCCCCCTGAACGCCCGCTGAGGGGCGCGCACGCGAGGAAGGCCCCGCACGGCCCGCGCGGTGCGCCGCCGGAGGGTGCGGTCCGCGCGTGGCACACCGGGGACTGCAGGCGGGTTCCGGCCCTTCGAAGGCCGCTCGCCCGGCGGCTCACCCTGGCCGTCCGGGCCGCCCGGCCCGACCGCGCGCCCGGCATCACCGCGGCTCGGGCCGTGACGCCCGACCATCCCCTTCCCGCCAGGGTCTTGCGCGGCCGCACCGTGCCTCTCTACCCTCCGGGGCGAATGGTTAGGAAAATTTCCTAACGATTGGTCCGGACCTGAAGCGCCCCCGCATCTCCCGTCGCCCGTCCCGGAGTTCGGCGTTCACGCGTCCACGGGGCACGTCACGAAAGGAACGACCACTGCCATGAGGCGAAGCGTCACCTCCCTGCTCGTCGCGGCGGGACTGCTGTCCCTGCCGCTCGTCGGACCGCCCCCGGCGGCCGCCGCCGACACGCTGATCTCCACCGGCAAGCCGGCGACGGCCTCCTCGATCGAGGCGAGCGGGTTCGAACCCGGTCTGTCCGTCGACGCCGACACCACCACCCGGTGGGCCAGCGCCGAGGGGATCGATCCGCAGTGGCTGCGGATCGACCTGGGGTCCAGCCACCTGATCTCCCGCGTGAAGCTCAACTGGGAGGCGGCGTACGCCAGGACGTACCGGATCCAGACCTCCCAGGACGGTGCGAGCTGGACCGACGTCCACACGACCAGCGCGGGCGACGGCGCGATCGACGACCTCGCCGTCTCCGGCACCGGGCGGTACGTCCGGATGTACGGGACGGGCCGCGGCACCCCGTACGGCTACTCGCTCTGGGAGTTCGAGGTCTACGGCTCCCGCGCCCCGGCCGACACCACCGCGCCGACCGCCCCCGGCAGCCTCCGGACGACCTCCACGACCTCCACGAGCGCCGCCCTCGCCTGGAACGCGGCGACGGACGACGTGGGGGTGACGGGTTATCAGGTGTTCCGCAACGGCACCCTGATCGCCTCCCCCTCGGGCACCTCGTACACCGACTCCGGTCTGAGCGCCTCGACGGCCTACACCTACACCGTGAAGGCGCGCGACGCCGCCGGCAACGTGTCGGCCGCGAGCAACGCGCTCTCCGTCACCACCCCGGCCACCGGCACGGGCCCGGCCGTACCCTTCGGCAGTCACCTGAAGCCGTACGCGGCCGGCATGCTGAAGCCCTCGGGCACGCAGGCGGTCCTGGACCAGAAGGTCGTCGACCACTACAAGTCCTGGAAGGCCGCCTTCGTCCGGCAGAACTGCGGCAACGGCTGGTACCAGGTCCACTCGCCCGACGCCGACCACCCCTACGTCGCCGAGGCGCAGGGCTACGGCATGGTCATCACCGCGACCATGGCGGGCGCGGACCCCGACGCCAGGAAGATCTTCGACGGTCTGGTGAAGTGGAAGATCGACCACCCCTCCTCGATCAACCCCCACCTGCTGGCGGCCGAGCAGGACGTGAACTGCCGCAGCGTCAACGGCGGTGACGGCGCCACCGACGGCGACATGGACGTGGCGTACGGGCTGCTGCTCGCGGACAAGCAGTGGGGCAGCTCGGGCACGTACAACTACAAGGACCTCGCGATCAAGCACATCAACGCGATCAAGAAGGACGAGGTCAACCCGGCGACGAACCTGCTCAAGCTCGGCGACTGGAGCAGCTCCGGCGACCAGTACTACTACATCTCCCGCACCTCGGACTGGATGGTCGACCACTTCCGGGCCTTCCGGTCCGCGACCGGGGACGCGGCCTGGGACACGATCCGCACGGCCCACCAGAACCGGATCGCAGGGCTTCAGTCGACGTACTCCCCCGGCACCGGCCTGCTGCCCGACTTCGTGGTGAACACCGACACGACGCCGAAGCCGGCGCCCGGCAAGGTCCTGGAGGACCCGAACGACGGCGCGTACTGGTGGAACGCCTGCCGCACCCCGTGGCGCATCGGGGACGACGCGGTGACCAGCGGTGACGCCGCCTCGCTCACGGCGGCACGGAAGCTCAACACGTGGATCAAGGCGAAGACCGGCGGCGACCCGAACAAGATCGCCATCGGGTACCAGCTCAACGGCACGCAGATCTCCGCGGGCAGCGAGGCGGCCTTCTTCGCCCCCTTCGCGGTGGCGGCGATGACCGACCCGGGCAGCCAGGCGTGGCTGGACGCGCTGTGGAACAAGATGGTGGCGACGCCCGTCGACACCAGCAGCTACTTCTCCGCGAGCATCCAGCTCCAGGTGATGATCACGGCGAGCGGCAACCACTGGGTGCCGTGACCGGGCCTCGGCGTCCGTAGCACCGCCCCCCTTCTTCACGTGCCCACCGGTCCCCCGTCGGACCGGTGGGCACCGCCATGTCCGGATGTGACAGGTAATCGTCATTGCGGCCACCGGGGCCGGCGGGCGAGGGTGGGGTCATGCCTTCAGCCCCCCAGGCGCGCGGTGCGGACCCCGCACCGCGCGCACGTCAGCCGCACCGCGTCGTCGTCGCGGTCTTCCCGGACGTCGACCTGCTCGACGTCACCGGACCGGCCGAGGTCTTCGCGCTGGCCAACCGGGAGACCGGCGGCCTGGCCGGATACCGGGTCCGCCTCGCCGGACCGGCCGCCGGCGCGGTGCGGACGTCGGCGGGGGTGCGCCTGCTCGCCGACCTCACCTTCGAGGAGGTGGGCGCGGACGTCGACACGCTCCTGGTGCCCGGCGCGGTCGACATGGCCGAGGCCGGCCCCGTCGCCCGTGTCGATCCCGTGGTGGTCGACTGGGTACGGAGGACGGCCCCGCACACCCGGCGGGTGGCCTCGGTCTGTGTGGGGGCGCATGTGCTGGCGGCGGCCGGGCTGCTGGACGGGAAGACGGCGACCACCCACTGGTCGACCGCCGCCCAGCTGGCCGCGGACCACCCGCGGGTCACGGTCGACCCGGACCCGATCTTCGTGCGGACCGACCGGGGCCGGCTGTGGACCGGAGCGGGGATCAGCGCCTGCCTCGATCTGGCACTCGCCCTGGTCGCGGAGGACCACGGCGAGGACCTGGCCCTCGCCGTGGCCCGGCAGCTGGTGATGTACCTGAAACGGCAGGGCGGCCAGAGCCAGTTCTCCGTGCCGCTCAGCCGTCCCCCGGCCACCCGCCGGGACATCGACGAGCTGCGGGTGTGGATCGCCGAGCACCTTGACGAGGAGCTGTCCACGGCGTCCCTGGCGGCCCGGATGTGCCTGAGCGAGCGGCACTTCGCACGGGTCTTCACCCAGGAGACCGGGGTCGGTCCGGCCGCGTACGTGGAGTCGGCGCGCGTCGAGGCGGCCCGCAGGCTCCTGGAGACCACCGACTGCCCGCTCGACCGGGTGGCGGCCACGGCGGGGCTCGGTTCGCCCGAGACCCTGCACCGGGCGTTCCGCCGCCGCCTGGGCACCACACCGGCGGCCTACCGCCGCCGGTTCCGTACCCACACCGTCTGATCTCCGCCGGCCGTCACGGTCCGCCGTCCGGCCGGTCCGCACCTCTCCCCGCCCGCGCGTGGCGGTCCTGCCTCCGTCCACCGGGCGGCGCCCGCCGCCCGGCGGTGCCCCGTGCCGTCCCACCCGGGGGCCCGTGTCCCTCGGTTCTCCCTCCCTGCGCATCTCTGTTCCGCGAAAGGTCTCCCCATGAGCAACCAGCAGCCCTCCGCGTCCCTCCGTCAGGTGGTCGGCCTGGACGCCACCCCGCCCCGGCTCGGCGCGTCCGCCCTGGTGATGATCGATTTCCAGAACACGTACCGTTCGGGCGTGATGGCCCTGGAAGGCGCCGAGACGGCCCTCGCGGCCGGCGCGCGTCTGCTGGCGCGCGCCCGGGCCGCCGGCACCCCCGTCGTGCACATCGTCAACGACGGCGGCCAGAACACGCCGTACGACATCCGCGCCCACATCGGCTCCCTCAGCGACGCGGTCGCCCCCGCGGAGGGCGAGGCGGTCGTCGTCAAGCAGTTCCCGAACGCCTTCCACGCCACCGGCCTGGAGAAGACCCTGGTCGGTCTCGGCTTCGCGCCGGGCGGCGGCAAGGACCTCGTGCTGGCCGGGTTCATGACGCACATGTGCGTCGCGTTCACCGCGCAGGGGGCGTTCAACCTCGGATACCGGCCGACGGTCGTCGCGGAGGCCACGGCGACGCGCTCCCTCGCGGCTCCCGACGGCACCGTCGTGCCGGCGGCCACGCTCCACACGGCCGCGCTGACCACGATCACCGATCTGTTCGGCCTGGTCGTCCCGACCGTCGACGGCCTGACGGACTGATCCCGCGGGGCGGCGCCGGGGCGGCGGCGCGGCATCCCGCCGCCGCACCGGCGCGCCCGGCGGAAAAACGGTTGAGGGTCGGCCGCGCCGCCGCTAACGTGCGGCGGGTGACGAGCCCCGAGTCCGACAGAACCGAGCCGCCGGTCGCCCGGCGGCGGACCCACCACCGGTAGTCCACCGGTCCTCCCGGTCGCTTCCCTCCCCCGCGCCGCACGCGCGGTGGAGAGCCCGGTCGTTCCCCTCCCCCGCGCCGCACGCGCGACGGCGGGCGCCGATCGGGCGGGCCCGGCACCGGCTCCGCCTTCCCCGCGACCGGCCACGCGTTCCGCGTGCCCGGCTCCCGCCGCCCTTCCCGGCGGCGGTCTCCTCCGCCCGCCTCCGGCCGGCGGCCGACGACGCCCGGCGCGCGCTTCCCCCGACCGCGTACGCCCGTTCCGGAGCCGTCCCGTGACCCGTCCCTCACGCCGCCACCCCCTGCCCTTCTTCGTCCATGTCCTCGGCCTCGCCGTCTTCGCGCAGGGCACCTCGGAGTTCATGCTGTCCGGCCTGGCGCCGGACATCAGCCGCGATCTGTCCGTCCCGGCGGGAGCCGCCGCGAGTCTCACCTCCGCGTACGCGATCGGGATGATCGTCGGCGCGCCGCTGACGGCCGTGACCGGCACGCGCCGGCCGCGCCTCGCACCGGCCGCCTTCCTCGTCGCGTTCGTCGCGGCCCACGCCGTCGGTGCCCTCACCACCGACTTCGCCGTCCTCTTCTGCACCCGGGTCGTGGCCGCCGTGGCGAACGCCGGGTTCCTGGCGGTCGCCCTGTCCGTGGCGCCGGCCCTCGTCGCTCCGGAGCGGCGCGCCCGCGCGACGGCCGTCCTGCTGTCGGGGGTGACCCTGGCGTGCGTCGCGGGCGTCCCCGCCGGCGCGCTGCTCGGCGAGCGGTACGGCTGGCGGGCCGCCTTCTGGGCGGTGGGCGCGCTGTGCCTCCCCGCGCTGGTCCTCGTCCTCCGGTACGCCCCCGCCGACGCGCCCGTACCGTCACGCGTGCCGGTCCGGCGCGAACTGCGGGTCCTGGGGGCGCGACCGGTCCGGCGTACGCTGCTGCTCGCGGCCCTCACCAACGGCGCGACCTTCGCGACCTTCGCCCATCTCGGTCTGCTCGGCGTCGAGGTGGCCGGGCTTCCGGACGGTGCGGTTCCGGCGCTCCTGGCCGTCTTCGGCGCCGGTTCCTTCCTCGGGGTGACGGCGGCCGGGCGGGCCGGTGAGGAGGCACGGCGGCGGGGACTGCTCGTGTCGCTCTGCCTGCTGCCGCCCGCGTGGGCGGCGCTGGCGGTGGCCGGCGTCCGCGCGGTGCCGCTGTTCGTGCTGGCGCCGGTGCTGGGCGGCCTGTCCTTCGGCGCCGGGTCGGCCCTGGTGGGCCGGATCCTGTCGCTGACGACCCGGGCCCCGGCGCTGGGCGGCGCGTCCGCCACGGTGGCGCTGAACGCGGGCGCCTTCGCCGGTCCGCTGCTCGCCGCGGCGGCGGCCGGCGCGACGGGGGACCACCGGGCCGCCGTCCGGACGAGCGCGGTCCTCGCCGTCCTGGCCCTGGCGGCCGCGGCGGCGTCCGCGCGGGCGGGCCGCACGGCGTCCGCGTCCGGGGACGCCCGTCCCTGAGCCGCCCGAGCCGTACCCGCGGCCGGGCCCGGGGCGGCGGCCTCCTCGCGGACTCGGCAGACGACCGGGATTGCATGACCATGCGAGATGATGCATACTCTTCCCATGTCCAAGGTCCTCACCTCCCTTCCGGCCGGCGAGCGCGTCGGCATCGCCTTCTCGGGCGGCCTCGACACCTCGGTGGCGGTCGCGTGGATGCGCGACAAGGGCGCCGTCCCCTGCACCTACACCGCCGACATCGGCCAGTACGACGAGCCCGACATCGCCTCGGTGCCCGGCCGCGCCAAGACGTACGGCGCCGAGATCGCGCGTCTGGTCGACTGCCGAGCGGCGCTCGTCGAGGAGGGCCTGGCCGCGCTCGCGTGCGGGGCGTTCCACATCCGCTCGGGCGGTCGCGCCTACTTCAACACCACCCCCCTCGGCCGCGCCGTGACCGGCACGCTGCTGGTCCGGGCGATGATGGAGGACGACGTCCAGATCTGGGGCGACGGCTCGACCTTCAAGGGCAACGACATCGAGCGGTTCTACCGCTACGGCCTGCTGGCCAATCCGCACCTGCGGATCTACAAGCCGTGGCTGGACGCCGACTTCGTGACCGAGCTCGGCGGCCGCAAGGAGATGTCGGAGTGGCTCCTCGCCCACGGCCTCCCCTACCGGGACAGCACGGAGAAGGCGTACTCCACCGACGCCAACATCTGGGGCGCCACCCACGAGGCCAAGACGCTGGAGCACCTGGACACGGGTGTGGAGACCGTCGAGCCGATCATGGGCGTGCGGTTCTGGGACCCGTCGGTCGAAATCCCGGCCGAGGACGTGACGATCGGTTTCGCGCAGGGCCGCCCGGTGTCGATCAACGGCAAGGAGTTCCCCTCCGCCGTCGACCTGGTGATGGAGGCCAACGCCATCGGCGGCCGGCACGGCATGGGCATGTCCGACCAGATCGAGAACCGGATCATCGAGGCCAAGAGCCGGGGCATCTACGAGGCGCCGGGCATGGCCCTGCTGCACGCCGCGTACGAGCGGCTCGTCAACGCCATCCACAACGAGGACACCCTCGCCCAGTACCACACCGAGGGCCGGCGCCTCGGGCGGCTGATGTACGAGGGCCGCTGGCTGGACCCGCAGGCCCTGATGGTCCGTGAGTCCCTGCAGCGGTGGGTGGGCGCGGCCGTCACCGGCGAGGTGACGCTGCGGCTGCGGCGCGGTGAGGACTACTCGATCCTCGACACCACGGGTCCGGCGTTCAGCTACCACCCGGACAAGCTGTCCATGGAGCGCACCGAGGACTCGGCGTTCGGCCCGGTGGACCGGATCGGTCAGCTGACCATGCGGAACCTGGACATCGCCGACTCCCGCGCCAAGCTGGAGCAGTACGCCGGCATGGGCCTGCTCGGCACCGCCGACCCGGCGATCGGGGCCGCGCAGGCCGCCGCGACCGGTCTCATCGGCACCATGCCCGAGGGCGGCGCCGAGGCCATCGCCTCCCGGGGCGAGGGCTCCGGCGACGACGAGATGCTGGACCGCGCGGCGATGGAGTTCGGCACGGACTGACCCCGTACCGGCGGTGCCGAAGGCCGGCCCGGCGCGCGACGCGCCTGGCCGGCCTTCGGCGTACGGGGGGCCGCGGCCTTCCCCTGCCCCGGGGCGGGTGGGGTCAGCCGGCGGTGGGGGTCCAGTCGCCGAGCCAGTCGGCGATCTCCTGGTCGGCCGCCTGCGCGTCGGTCAGGTGCGGCCTCTCCGAGCCCGCCGGGCCGGCGCCGGGACCGGTGTTGCGGTACTCGGCGAAGCGGTCGTCCTTCCAGGAGAAGCCGCCCATGTCGGTCCACGGGGCGGGCCGGACGGCCGCGCTCAGGACGCTGTCGCGGACCGTGGCCTGCGGGTCGAGCGTCGCGTCCCCGCCGGCGTGCCAGGGCCGGCCGAGGAAGAAGCTCCCGGCGCTCACGTCGCCGTTGACGGTCGAGCGGGTGATCAGGAAGCCCTTGCGCCCGGCCGGGGTGCTCGGCGCCGTCACGTAGCCGGCCGAGGTGCCGTCCCAGCGCTTCTTCAGGGTGAGGACGGAGCGGTCGATGACGGCCGTGGCGCGGCCGAAGACGAAGTCGACGTTGCCGATGACGTAGGAGTTGGTGAGGCGGACGCGGCCGAGCCGGTCCTTGGCGGCCGTGTCCAGCAGGAGGGTGTCCTGGTCACCGCTGATGATCAGTCCGTCGAGGAGGACCCGGTCGGCGGCGGTCCGCAGGGCGACGGCCTGGTGGCCGGTGATGTGCTGGTTCCTCGCCTCGTCGAAGTCGTTGGCGACGGTGAGGTTGCGGGCCTGGAAGTCGTCGGCCTCGACGGCGAGGGTGGCGCTGCCGCCGGTGCCGTACGTGCCCGAACCGTCGGGCCTGGGCGTGCCGGAGGCGCGGCCCTCGACGAGGACGGTGTCCTTCCGGCTCGCGCCCAGGCCCTGGATCGTGACGTGCGGCTTGTTCGACGGGACCTTCACCGCCTCCCGGTACGTGCCGGGCTTCACCTGGATCACGACCCGGGAGGAGTTGCCGGCGGGTACGGCGTCGACGGCCTTCTGGACGCTGGTGAACTGGCCGCTGCCGTCCTTGGCCACGGTCAGCGTACGGGTGGCGGCGGCGGCTCGTGCGGTGCCGAGCGTGCCCCGGGGTCCGGCGCCCGCCTTGACGATCGCGGGCACGTCGGCCGCGGCGTCGAGGGTGTACGGGTAGAAACGGCGGGGGTCGAAGGCCGTGCCGCCGCTCTCGTTGCGCCCCTTGGTCCCGGAGAAGACGTTCCCGCGCTGGACGAGGGAGGCCGTGGCGTCCTTGACGACGGGGTTGGTGACGCCCTGGAAGTAGCTGTTCTCCAGGACCATCGCGGTCCGGCCCCGGGCGTAGTTGCCGTAGGCGGAGGTGATGGCCGTCCCCGGGTCGTCCTGGAGGTAGTTGTTGTAGAGGTGGGCGTGGGCGGCGTTGTCGGTGGACGGGTTGCGCTGCTCGGTCTCGCGGAACCAGTTGTGGTGGATCGTCAGGTCGGCGGTGGTGTTTTCGGTCCACCCGATGCCGAAGGTCTTGTTGTTGTTGCCGAGCCGGTTCCAGGACACGGTGACGTACGAGGTGTCCTTGCGGCTGTCGATCAGGCCGTCGGCCATGTGGCGCAGGTCGTTGTGGTCGATCCACACGTGGTGGGCGCCGTCCATCTGGACGGCGTCGAAGTCGTGGTCCTTGTCGTTCCACACGCCCTGGTAGGCGTCCCGGATCGTCAGGTTCCGGATGATCACGTTGTGGACGCCGGGTCCGAGGAAGAAGCCGCCGCCGACGATGTGGCCCGACGTGCCGGAGCCGATGATCGTCTTGTCGGAGGCGACCTTGATCTCCTTGCCGACCGGGGTCACCGGGATGGTGCCTGCGACGACGATGACGTGCGGCCCGGCGGCGGTGGCGTACTTCTCCAGGTCGGCGAGAGTGCGGACGGTGACGACCGGGCCGCCGCGCCCCCCGTACGTGCCCTTCTGTCCCAGGGCGTCGACGGAGGCGAAGCCGTCGGCGGCCTCCTCCGCCCAGGCGGGGGCGGCGGCCCCGGCGGTGGGCCGGGCGTCCTCGCCGAACATTCCGAACGCGGTTCCGTAGGCCAGCGCCCCGGCCGCCGCGAGCGCCACGGGTATCCCGGCCGCCAGGGCCGTCCTGCGCCTGCGGTGCCTCGCTCCGCCGTGTGTCCGGTTCACGTCGTGCTTCCTTCCGTACGTGGGGGGTCCGCCGCCCCGGGGAGGGGGCGATCGGTGAACAGTCGGTGGTCGCCGCCGGACGCCGAAAGGTTGCCGCCGGCGCCGGACTTCCCGGCACAGGGGCTCCACCGTGGGCCGGTCCGGGCGGCCCGCCGGGCCGGTGGCGGGCTGTTCCTGGAACTGCTCGCGCGGGCCGACGCCTCGTCCGACCCCGACGCGGGACTGCGGCGTGCCCTGCCGAAGGCGCTGGTACGGCTGCACGGCGATCCGGAAGCGGTCCTCGCGGTGCTGCGCGGGCGGCTCGCCGTGGAGGACGACCCGGCGGCGCTGCGGGCCGTGGTGGCGGCCCTGGGCGAACTCGCCGCACGGCGCGCCGGATCCGCGGCGGCGCTCGCGGCCGTGGACGTCCTGACCACGCTCCTGACTCCGGCCGGCGCCGGTCCCGGCGCGGGACACGCGGCCGGTGCCGGGCCTGCGGGCCGTGTCCGGCGTGCTCACCGGCGAGCAGCCGGGGACACACCGGTACCAGGCGCTCGAACTCGTCGGCCGCATGGGGGCGGAGGCCGCGGCGCTCCTGCCGGAGCTGCGCCGCCTGGTGGCCGCGCCGGAGGAGTGCGGCGGCTGGTCGGCCGGAGGTCTGGCGGTCGCCCTGTGGCGGGCGGGGGTGACGTGGCGGAGTCCCTGCCGGTCCTGTCGTGGGCGTGGGAGGAGCACGACGACAACCGTCCCGGGGTGGCGGTGGCCTGGGCCGAGATGGGGCCGGCCGCCGCGTCCGCGGTTCGCGTGCTGCGCCGTGAGGTCGCCGCCGTCCGGCGCCACAACGACACCGGTGGCACAAGGCGGATGCGCTACCACTGCGCGGGCGACGAACTCCTGCTGGCGCGCGCCCGGACGGCCCTGGAGGCGTGCGGGGCGCGGGCGCCGGGGGCGGCCGTCCTGGGTTCCCGCACGCGTGCCTGCTGAGTACGCGTGCTCATGTCCGGGCGGTGCGCCGCCGGAAGCATGAGGGGTGTCAGCGTTCCGTCCTCGGGATCAGGGGGCTCCTCGTGCTCAGTCGTCTCGCCGCCCATGTCGTGCCGTTCTTCGGGCGGTTGACCGTGACCACGGACCCGGAGGCCCGGGTCGAGCCGGGCAGCATCCTGGTCGTGAACCACACCTCCCTGGCCGATCCGGCGCTCGTCCTGGCCGCGCTGCGCCGGCGGATGGCCGTCGAGCCGGTGGTGCTGGCCACGGCGGGGCTGTGGCGGATCCCCGGTCTGGGGCGGGCGCTGTCGCGGGAGGGGCACGTGCCGGTGCACCGGGGATCGGCGCGGGCGGCGGCCGCCCTGGACCACGCCGCGGTCGCCCTCGCCTCGGGCCGGCCCGTGATGCTGTACGCGGAGGGGCGGATCCCGCCGCGCCGTGACGCCGGGGAGAAGCCGCCGGAGCCGTTCCGTACCGGACTGGCCCGGCTCGCGGCCGTCACGGGGGCGCCGGTCGTCCCCGTCGGACAGGCCGGTGCCCGGCGGATCACGTCCGGCGGGCGGGCCAAGCAGATCGCCGGGGTCCTCACGGCCCCGGTCCGCCGGCCCGGTCTGCATGTGCACATCGGCACGCCGCTGCGGCTGCCGGCCGACGTCACCGCCGCGACCGCCCTGGCGCACGGGGCGGTGACCGAGGCGTGGCGGACGGCGGCGCGGGCCCTCGGCGAACCGGCGGCCTTCGCCGGAAGTCCCGACCCGGCCGCCGTGACCCGCCGTTCGGCGGGGCGGCGCCGCCCCGAGTCCCAGAGGGTCTGAGCCGGCCGCGTACGGACGCCCCAGGGCCCGGCCGGCTCAGAAGACCGACAGGCCGGTGATGGTGGTGAAACGGTCGAGCGCGGCGACGCCCGCGACCGAGTTGCCACGGCTGTCGAGTCCCGGGCTCCAGACGCAGAGCGTGCACCGGCCGGGGACGACGGCCACCACGGCGCCGCCGACGCCGCTCTTGCCGGGCAGGCCCACCCGGTAGGCGAAGTCGCCGGCCGCGTCGTACGTGCCGCAGGTGAGCATCACGGCGTTGACCTGCTTGGCCTGGCTGCGGGTCAGCAGCCGGCTGCCGTCGGCGCGGACGCCGTGGCGGGCGAGGAAGCCGGTGGCGAGGGCGAGATCGGCGCAGGAGGCTTCCAGGGAGCACTGGCGGAAGTACTCGCGGAGCAGGTCGGGGACGGGGCCGGTGATGTTGCCGTACGAGGCCATGAAGTGGGCGAGGGCGGCGTTGCGGTCGCCGTGGGCGGCCTCGGAGCCGGCGACCTCGGGGTCGAAGTCGAGCCCGGGGTTGCCGCTCTCGGCGCGCAGGAAGTCGAGGAGGCTGCCGGAGGCGTCACCGGTGAGCCGCTGGAGCCGGTCGGTGACGACGAGGGCTCCCGCGTTGATGAAGGGGTTGCGGGGGATGCCGTTCTCGTACTCCAGCTGGACCAGGGAGTTGAAGGGGTCGCCGGAGGGCTCGCGGCCGACGTGGGCCCAGAGCGCGTCGCCCTCTCCGGCGAGGGCGAGCGCGAGGGTGAAGACCTTGGTGACGGACTGGGTGGAGAAGGGGTGCTGCCAGTCGCCCACCCCGTACACCGTGCCGTCGAGTTCCGCCACGGCCATGCCGAAGCGGGCCGGGTCGCCGGCCGCGAGGGCGGGGATGTAGTCGGCGGGCCGGCCGCGCTCGGTGAGTCCGGCGATCTCCTCGGCGATCCGGTCGAGGACGGGCCGGAAGGAGTGGGTGTCGCTCACGCGCCGCCGTCCCGGGCGTCGGCGTCCCCGGCGCGGAGAGCGGCGGCCAGGCCGAGGTCTCCCCCGGCCGGCACGGCGAAGTAGCGGGCCACGTCGGCGTCGGTGACCTCGGTGAGCTTCGCCGGGGACCAGCGCGGGTCGCGGTCCTTGTCGACCACCTGGGCCCGGATGCCCTCGACGAGGTCGGCGGTGGCCAGGGCGGCGCAGGAGACGCGGTACTCCAGGTCGAGGACCTCCTCCAGGGTGGCCAGGGTCCGGGCGCGGCGGAGGGTGGCGAGGGTGGCCTTGAGGGCGGTGGGCGACTTGGCGAGGAGGGTGGTCGCCGTCTCCTTCGCGGCGGGTTCCCCGGTCTCGAAGAGGCGGTCGACGATCTCCTCGACGGTCGGCGCCGCGTAGCAGTGGTCGATCCAGGCCCGCCGGTCGGCGAGGACCCCGGGGGCGGGGGGCTCGGCGTGCCGGGCGACGGCCTCGTCGGCCGGGAGCCGGGTGAGGTCCCCGGCGAGGGCGGGCAGCCGTTCGGCGGGGACGTGGTGGTCGGCGAGGCCGGTGAGGAGGGCGTCGGCGGCGCCGACGGGGGTTCCGGTGAGGGCGAGGTGGGTGCCGAGTTCGCCGGGGGCACGGCCGAGGAGGCGGGTGCCGCCGACGTCGGGGACGAAGCCGATGCCGGTCTCGGGCATGGCCACGCGCGAGCGGTCGGTGACGACGCGGACGGAGCCGTGCGCGGAGACGCCGACGCCGCCGCCCATGACGATGCCGTCCATGAGGGCCACGTACGGCTTGGGGTAGCGGGCGATACGGGCGTTGAGCCGGTACTCGTCACGCCAGAAGGCGGCGGAGGCGGAGCCCCCCGCGCGGGCGTCGTCATGGATGGCGCGGATGTCTCCGCCGGCGCAGAGGCCGCGCTCGCCGGCGCCCTCGATGACGACGGTGGTGACGGCGGGGTCGTCCGCCCAGGCGGTCAGGGCGTGGTCGACGGCGAGGACCATGGCGTGGGTGAGGGCGTTGAGGGCGCGGGGGCGGTTCAGGGTGACGAACCCCGCCCGGCCCTCCGTCCGGAGGAGCACGTCAGGAGTTCCGGTCGGCACGTTCACTGGGTCCCTTCCCGTGGCGCGGGTCGCTCTCGGGGGCCACCGTACCGGCGGTGGCGGGCGCCCCGGGACACGGGGGGTGGGGCAGGAGGACGGGAAGGCCCATCCGCTTCTCGCGGATCCTGATCGCCCGGTGCGCGGCCGGTGAGGGCCGCTGCTCCGCGCCTCACGCGCGTCCTTCCCGTCCCCTTCATGGAACCACCGCACGCCGTGGGGCGCGAGCGCCGGCGGGGCGCTCGCGCCCCTGGTGGCGGGGCGTCTCAGGCGGGCAGCAGGTCCCGCAGACCGGGGACGCGGCGCGGGGCGGAGAGACGGAGCTCGATGATGTCCCGGACGGTGGGCCACTCCTCGTCGAGGATCGAGTAGAAGGCCGTGTCCCGGACGGCGCCGTCGAGCCCCCGCGAATGCGCCCGGCGGACACCCTCGCAGGTGGCGCCGAGCCGTTCGATCGCGATGCGGGAGCGGGTGTTGCGGGCGTCCGCGCGCAGCGTGATCCGGCGCACCCCCCACGACTCGAAGGCGTGCCGCAGCATGAGGAGTTTGGCCTCGCTGTTGATGCCGGTGCCCCGGGCGTCACCGGAGATCCAGGTGTTGCCGATCTCGGCGGCGTCCGGGACGGCGGTGAGGGGGTCGCCGTGGGGCGTACCGGGGACGGGAGGCCAGACGAGCGGGCCTCTCCAGTAGTCGAGTTCGAGGAAGCGTGTGGAGCCGATGACCCGGTCGTCGGCCGTACTCACCAGGGCGAACGGCAGGCAGCGGCCCGCCGCCTGATCGGTGAGGGCACGGGCGATGTAGTCGAGCGCCGACTCCAGGCCGTCGGGAACGGGAGTGAAGGCGTACGCCGATCGGTCCGCCCCGCCGGCCCGGGCGAGGGCTTCGGCGTGCCGCATCGCCAGCGGCTCCAGGCGCACGGAGCGCCCGGTCAGGAGAACAGGTACTGGCACGGAACCTCGGGTCTTTCACGGGCAGGGAGCTTCTGCCGCGGTTGCGCCGCGGCAGCAGCTGGGGGGAGGTTCTCGCCGGGTGCCGAGCACGTCGTGGGAAGCACAAACGCGCAGGTGGAACGGTTCGTCACCAGGTGCGAGGAGGAACAGTATGCAGCCACAACCGCTCGGAGAACAGAACCCCGGGAGAACCCGCGTCCACGCACGGGTGAAGGCTGCCGCGCGGGCGCTCCTCGCGGTCTCAGCGGGCGGACATCGCAGCCCGCCAGTCGGACGGCCCGTCCCGCCCCGCACCGGCCCGGCCCGCCCCGGGTGCGGCTCAGGCGCAGGTCAGGGGCGGGCGGGTGCGGGTCAGACGCAGGTGGCGTGGCCCCAGCCGTCGGCGTTCTTCGCGATGGTCTCGCCCTTGTCGTAGGCGCGGCCGCACCGGCAGCGGCCGGGGAACTTCGCCTTGAGGGTGCCGCCGGACGGGCGACCGCGGCGCGCGGGGCCGCCGCCGGTGCCGGAGGCGCTCCCGCGGGGCGCGGAGGAGCGCGTCCGGGGTGCCGGGGGGCGCGTTCCCGGTTCGGCGGGCGGGAGTTCGGCGCCGGTGGCCGAGCCGATGGCCTCCTGCGTACGGGCCGTGTGGCTGGCCGCGCGGTCGGCGGCGTCGTTCAGGGGGTCGCCGTCCACCTGGTGGGCGGGGGTGTACACGAAGTCGATGTCACGGCCGGTGAGCAGGGCGTCGATCCGGACGACGAGGTCCTTGTTGGCGACGGGTGTGCCCGCCGCCGTCTTCCAGCCCTTGCGGCGCCAGCCGGGCAGCCAGGTCGTGACGGCCTTCATGGCGTACTGGGAGTCCATGCGGACCTCGGCGGGGACGGCCGGATCGAGCGCTTCGAGCAGGCGTTCCAGGGCCGTCAGCTCGGCCACGTTGTTGGTGGCGCGGCCCAGCGGGCCGGCCTCCCAGCGCTCGACGCCGCCGTCGGCACGGCCGATGACCCAGGCCCATGCGGCCGGTCCGGGGTTTCCCTTCGACGCGCCGTCGCACGCCGCGATGATCTTCTGCACCATCCCACGATCCTGACACGGCCGTGAGGGGGGTCCGGACCTCCCCCGGGCCGCCGGGCCGCCCTCCCGCCGGAGCGGGAGGGCGGGCACGGTCAGAAGGCGCCGTAGTTGACCTGCCAGGTGGGCAGGCCCATGTGCCGCCAGAGGGCCACGACGCGGTCCCGGTCGTCGAGGGAGACGCGGACGGCGTAGCGGTCCCTTATGTGGGCGTCGAACAGTTCCGCCTTCACGATGTCGTCGCCGCGCCCGTCGCCGGCGGCCCGCATCCACAGTTCGTCGTACGGGACCTCGTGGCGGGCGAGCCAGGCCTCGGTGACGGGCCGGTGGTCCTCGCTCCGCCCCGAGAGCAGCACGATCCGGTCGCGCTCGCTGTGCCGGAAGGCGCGCAGGGCGTCGCGCACGGGCGGGTTGAGGAGGTCCTCGCCGCAGCGGGCGAAGTCGTACGGTCCCCGGTCGCCGCGCAGGGCGAGGGTGCCGTCGATGTCGCAGAGGACGGCGGAGGGCAGGGCGGGGTCCGGCACGTAGGGCAGGGCGGCGGGGCGGTCGTTGAGCCAGTCGTCGGTGAGGCGCCAGCCGCCGCGGGTGGCCTTGGCGTGCTTGTCGGCGAGCAGGCGGATGATCTCCTCGCCGACCGGGCGCTCCCGGGCGGCGTCGCGCCGCAGGCACTCCTCGACGGGCACGGTGGTGAAGTCGTGGACGACGAAGGTGGCCGAGCGGCCGGCGACGGCCGCCTTGAGGCGCTTGGGGATGTGCGGGGTGAGGTGGGTGTTGTCGACGACGACGTCGAAGCCGTCGTCGAGGGCGGCACGGACGGCGGCGTCCTGGATCCCGAGCACGGTCTGCTCGTGGGCGTGGGAGCGGTCCCGGCCGGCCTCGGGCCGGTCGAGCATGGCGCGCAGGTCGTCGAGGTTGACGCGCCGCATCCGGCCCTCGGAGGCCTCCTGGAGCGCGCGGGCCGCGGTGGTCTTGCCCGAGGCGGGCAGTCCGGTCATGACGTGGACGACGGGCACGGTCAGTTCTCCTCGTCGCGGGCGAAGGGGTCGGTGGCCTCGGGGCGGAGCTGCCGCCAGACGAGGAGGTCGGTGCGGCGCCCGTCGAGGCGCAGGAAGACGGCGGCGCGCAGGCCGCGGTCGGTGAGACCGGCGGCGGCGCGGGCGAACGCGGCCCGGTCGCCGGCGAGGTGGGCGAGGCGGGCGAAGGCCTCGTCCACGGCCCGCTCGCGGCGGGCCGCGGCCTCTTCGAGGCGGGCGGCGACGGAGCGGACCCAGGCGTCGAACTCGTCGGGGACCTGTTCGAGGAGCGCGTCGAGGGGCTTGCCGCCGTGCGCCTCCACCTCGGCGACGGCGCAGCCGATCCCCTTGGCCACCTCGGCGGCGGGCAGTCCGGCGAAGCGCTGGATGCCGTGGCCGCGCCAGATGTCCCGCTCGGTCACGCCGGTGAGCACCTTGTGGAGGCGTACGTACTCGGGCAGCTTGGCCTTGGCGCGCAGCCCGGAGGCGAAGCGGAGGACGAAGCCCTCGGCGTCGGTGCCGGTGGCGCGCCGGCCGCCGGGGAGCGTGTCGGACTCGGTGAGGGCGATCAGCTCGGCGAGGCCGGTGACGGGCCAGGTGCGGACGACCGAGCCCAGCGGGCCCCAGCCGGCCGCGGCCTCGGCGGGCGGGATCTCGGTGCCGTCGGCGGCGAAGGCGCCGAGGAGGACCAGGTCGCGCCGCTCGCCGTAGTTCACGACGATCCGGTTCTCGGGGTAGAGGATCTCGGCGAGGTAGGTGACGCCGGGGGTGAGCCCGCCGGTGTCGGCGGCGTCCAGGCGGCGCTGGGCCCAGGTGGCCTGCGTGCTGGTGAAGGAGCCCTTGGAGGCGGCGCGCCAGCGGCCCGCGTAGTGGAAGACCACGGCGAGGCTGCCGTCGACCTTGTCGTACACCTCGAACGGCTCGTCGGGCAGCGGCGGCGCGTAGGGGCGGCCCTCGGCGTGCTCGGAGACGTTGAAGAACTTGGGGAAGGGCAGCGCGACGATCCGTCCGCCGTCGTCGGCGACGAGGCCGCGGCAGCGGGTGGTGGCGGTGTTCCAGTGCTGGGCGTACTGGCAGGCGCGTGTGTAGGTGTAGATCGACAGCGGCAGCTCGGGGTGCGCCTTGCGGGTGACGTGTCCGTCCGCGAGGGCGGCCGTCAGCTCGTGGGGCGGTATGAGGTCGTGCAGAGTCAGGGTCGCCTGGCTCATGGGGGTCCCTCCCGTGGTTCGTTGATCCATTCTGCGGACGGGGCGGGCGCGGGGACACCGATTTATCCGGGCGGGGGCGGTACGGTGCGGCGCCCGGGCTCCCCCCTCCCCGGTGTGCGGGCGGCGCCCCGTAGACTCGCCGTCTCCCCGTCGGTGACGGCACCGACCCGGCTGAAGGAAGCGGACTTCATGAACCACGCGGACGGCACCGCACCGATCTACGCCCAGCTCATACGCGAGCGGGGAGATGTTCCGGGTGACGTCCGGCAGGTCGCCGAGGAAGTGCTGCGGGACCTCAGCCGCGTGATCCAGGTGCCCCCGGCGGCGGGTCCGGGCGGGCCCGCGGGCCCGGCGGGGGCCATGGGGCAGGGGGGTCCGATGCACCAGGGCGGTCCGATGCACCAGGGTGGACCGACGGGTCAGGGCGGCCCGATGGGCCCGGGCGCGGGCATGGGTCACGGTGGGGGCCCGGGGGCGGGCCACTCCGGTGTCGTCGCGGCCCACCGCGCGATCCGCTAGCCGGTCCCCCTCGGTCGGGACGCGGCCCGTCGTCGCTTCTCCGGACGGGTGTCGGCGGCATGCGCCATGCCGGCTGTTCCCCCACCCGGGCCCGGAGCACCTGTTCACGGAGCGCGGCGGGGCGTCGTTCGCGCCGCCCGAGGCGTACGCGTTCTGTCCGGAGCGGATCCTGGCTTTCCTGGAGCGCTCCGACCAGGACGCGGCCGGCAGCGCGTAAGGCTCCGTCGCTCCCCCGGCGTCCTGGTGCGGTGCCGTCGCCGCACGAGGCGCCTCGGGCCGGGTCGGCCGATCGGTGGACACCGGTGTCGTCCCGCCGGCGGACCGGTGGGCGGTGGTGGCGGGCGGAGGATCGGGACAGGGCGCGGAGCCCGGCCGTCCCCCGGGGCGCCGGCCGCGCGTGGTCCCGACCGAGGAGTCCGACATGACGAAGTCCCGCCGTTCCTCCCGTACCGCCCGGGTCCTGCTGCCCGGCGC
>NZ_JAPSIW010000246.1 GCF_031178505.1 Streptomyces sp.
TGACCCTCCACCCGGTCACCGCCTCCACCGGCTCCGACAACCTCGACGGCACCGGCTCCGCCCGACTCGCCGACGCCGGCACCGGAACCCCCGAGGAGCTCGCGGCCGCCGGCGTCCGGGGCCGCGTCGCCCTCGTCCGCCTGCCCGACGACGCCACCGGCACGGCCGCCCTCGCCCGGGACGCCAAGGCCGCCGGCGCCCTCGCCGTCCTCACGTACCACCGAGCCCCCGCCCGCTGGTACCCCGGCGGCTCCTTCACCGGCCTCGGCCTCCCCGTCCTCGCGGTCCCGTCCGACGAGGCCACCGCGCTCCTCGGCCGGCTCGCCGCCGGCGAGGTCACCCTCCACTGGCACGCCACGGCCAGGTCCCCGTACGTCTACAACCTCGCCTTCCCCGAGCACGGCCAGATCCGCGACGCCAAGGCCTACCGCGTCCGCGACGCCCATCTGGGCCGTACGGACTCCCGGTACGGCTCGGCCGGCATCGCCGCCGACTTCACCGACTTCCCCGTCGCTCACCGGCCCGACGGCTCCGTCGTCCCCTTCGCGGGCCTGGAGACCGTCCCCGCCCCCGGCACCCGCACCGAGCTGTACACGCCCGGCGACACCACCTGGCAGCAACTCGTCGGCAGCAGCTTCCCCTTCGGCGAGCTCATGGTCGGCCCCCGGCACGCCCACGCCCCCGGCGAGCGGCGCACCGAGAACTGGTACGACGGCGTCCTCGCCCCCACCGCCCCGCGCGGCACGGACGGGAAGCCGCTCCTCGTCGCCGAGCGCCAGGGCAACCTCATCGGCTTCGCGAACGCCCTGTGGGGCGACGGCACCCACCACGCCGAGGCCGGCTCCTTCGGTGACGTCGGCAACCTCAGCCTGAGCCGTGACGGCGAGCTCGTCGGCCGCACGGCCTGGCCGTCCGGCGTCTTCGAGGTACCGGCCGAAGCCGGGACGTACACCCTCGAACAGAACACCCGCAAGATCGGGAGCAGGGTGTGGGCGCGCTCCACTTCCGTCAACTCAGTCTGGAAATTCACCTCAAAGCTTGAGTCGAGCGTCTATTCTCAAGGCATCCCGATTCTCTTCCCCCGGTACGACCTTCCGGAGGACGGACTCAAGACCCTCGCCGCGACCGACGGCCAGCAGATCGGCCTCACCGCGACGGGTCACGCGGGGTACACCCCCGCGGCGCTCACCTCGGCCACGCTCTCGTACTCCTACGACGGCGGCGTGACCTGGACGGAAGCGCGGGTCACCCAGCAGGGCGACGGCTGGACCGCGACCGTGCACCACGCGGGCGCGTCCGGCGCGCAGGTCACCCTGAGGACCGAACTGACGGACGCCCACGGCAACTCCGTCACCCAGACCGTGGTCCGCGCTTACGACGTGCGCTGACCACGCGGTCCGCCGGGCGTCCTTCCCGTGGGGGGTGGGGTCGCCCGGCGGACCACCCATTCGCCGTAACGGTTTTGGGGATGTCCCGTTTTCGGGCGCCGTGCGCGGTGGACAATAAGGGCATGACTCAGCAGGGGGACAACTGGTGGGACAAGCTCTACGACGACGCGGCGCCGGACCCCGCACCGCCGGGCCCGTCGGCCGGAACCGGCCCGGGTGACTCGCTCGACGCCCACTTCGCCTCGGCGACCCGCGCCACGGCCGGCCCCGCCCCGGAGCCGCGTCTGCCGGATCCGGTGACCGTGCCTCCACCACCCGCCGCCCCCAGCCCCCGGGACCCGGCGGAAATCACCACGGCCGCACCGCCCGCCGCGCCGGCCGTGCCCGCGCCACCACCACCCGCCGCACCCGCACCGCCCGCCGTGCCGGACGCGGTGACCGCACCCCCGGCCCCGGCCGTCCCGTCCCCGCCCCGCGCCCCCGCCGGACGCGCTCCCTGGGAGGCCCCGGAGGCCGGACCACGCACCTTCCCGGCGCCACCGCCGCCGAAGGCCCCGCCCGCGCCACCGCCGGCCGAACCGCCCCGGGCCGCCCCCGGGACCGGGCGCCGCACCGCCGACGTGCCCGCGCCCCGGCCCCGTACCGGATTCGTCGGCGACCGGCCCCCCACGTACGACCCCGAACCCACCGCCCTGCCCGCCGCCCGTCCCGGCGAACCGGCCGACCTCGTCGCCGACACCGTCCTCGACGGGGCCCGCTACGGCACCTGCACCCTGCGCGCCGCCTCCGTACGCGGCGACTCGGCCCGCTTCCGGGGCGAGCCCCGCCGGGACGCCCTGCTCACCGCCCGCTTCGGCCACGACGACGGCGCCCTCGTCCTCGTCGCCGTCGCCGCCGGCTCGCGTACCGCCGAGGACGCCCACCTCGCCGCCGCCGACGCCTGCCGGTGGATCGCCGAGGCCGTCGGCCGCAGCCACGCCCGTCTCTCCGAGGACATCAGGTCCGGCCGCCGCGGCGACCTCAAATCGGGACTGCACCGGCTCACCGACCGTACCTACGGCAAACTCCGCGCCCGCGCCGCCGAGCGGGGCGTCGCCCCCGGGGCGTACACCGCGGCCCTGCGCTGCCTCCTCGTGACCGCCGACCCCGCCTGCCGCACCCGCGTCTTCTTCGGCATCGGCGGCGGAGGCCTCTTCCGGCTCCGCGACGGAGCCTGGCAGGACCTGGAGCCGCTGCCGCCCGACGCGACCGCCGTCACCGGAGCCCCCGTCGTCGGCTTCGGCTCCCCGCCGCCCCCGGCCCCCGCCGGGGCCGAGGAGGCCACGGGGGAGGGCGACCGGCTCACCATGGACCTCGGGATCACGACCGCGCCCGGCCCCCTCGTCGAGGATCCCGTCCCGCCGCCCGCCGAGCCGTTCCGCTTCCGCGCGTCCGTCGCGCGTCCCGGGGACACCCTGCTCCTCGCCTCGCCCGGACTCGCCGACCCGCTGCGCGGCGAACCCGGCCTCGCCCGTGAACTCGCCGGCCGGTGGGGCGGCCAGGAACCGCCCGGCCTCGCCGCCTTCCTCACCGACACCCAGCTGAGGGTGACGGGTTACGCCGACGACCGTACGGGGGTGGCCGTCTGGGAGGCGTAACCGGCCGGGCCATGGGTACATGGAGCCATGGCCAAACAGAATGTCGCAGAACAGTTCGTCGACATCCTCGTCCGGGCGGGCGTCCAACGCCTCTACGGAGTGGTCGGCGACAGCCTCAACCCCGTCGTCGACGCCATCCGCCGCACCCCCGCCATCGACTGGATCCAGGTGCGGCACGAGGAGACCGCCGCCTTCGCGGCCGGCGCCGAGGCGCAGATCGCCGGCCGCCTCGCCGCCTGCGCCGGCTCCTGCGGGCCGGGCAACCTGCACCTCATCAACGGCCTGTACGACGCCCACCGCTCCATGGCCCCGGTCCTCGCCCTCGCCTCGCAGATCCCGTCGAGCGAGATCGGCCTCGGCTACTTCCAGGAGACCCACCCCGACCAGCTGTTCCGCGAGTGCAGCCACTACAGCGAACTCATCTCCACCCCGCAGCAGATGCCCCGGCTGCTGCACACCGCCATCCAGCACGCCGTCGGCCGGGGCGGCGTCAGCGTGGTCTCCCTGCCCGGTGACATCGCCTCCGAGCCGGCCCCCGAGAAGGCCTCCGGCACCGCCCTCGTCACCACCCGTCCCACCGTCCGGCCGGGTGACGCCGAGATCGACGCCCTCGTCCGGATGATCGACGCCGCCGACCGGGTGACGCTGTTCTGCGGCAGCGGCACCGCCGGGGCCCACGCCGAGGTGATGCAGTTCGCCGAGCGGCTCAAGGCACCCGTCGGCCACGCGCTGCGCGGCAAGGAATGGATCCAGTACGACAACCCGTACGACGTCGGGATGAGCGGACTGCTCGGTTACGGCGCCGCCTACGAGGCCACCCACGAGTGCGACCTGCTGATCCTGCTCGGCACCGACTTCCCGTACAACGCGTTCCTGCCCGACGACGTGAAGATCGTCCAGGTCGACGTCCGGCCCGAGCACCTCGGCCGCCGCTCCCGCCTCGACCTCGCCGTCTGGGGGGACGTCCGCGAGACGCTGCGCTGTGTCATCCCCCGCGTCCGGCCGAAGACGAACCGCCGCTTCCTCGACAAGATGCTGAAGAAGCACGCCGACGCCCTCGAAGGAGTCGTCAAGGCCTACACCCGCAAGGTCGAGAAGCACGTTCCCATCCACCCCGAGTACGTGGCCTCGGTCCTCGACGACCTGGCCGACGACGACGCCGTCTTCACCGTCGACACGGGCATGTGCAACGTGTGGGCCGCCCGCTACATCTCGCCCAACGGGCGCCGCAGGATCATCGGGTCGTTCAGCCACGGCTCCATGGCGAACGCCCTGCCCCAGGCCATCGGCGCCCAGTTCACCGACCGCAACCGCCAGGTCGTGTCGATGTCCGGCGACGGCGGCTTCAGCATGCTCATGGGAGACTTCCTCACCCTCGTCCAGTACGACCTCCCCGTGAAGGTCGTCCTGTTCGACAACTCCTCGCTGGGCATGGTCGACCTGGAGATGATGGTCGCCGGCATGCCCTCCTACGGAACCTCCTACAAGAACCCGGACTTCGCCGCCGTCGCCCGTGCGGCCGGCGCCTACGGCGTCCGCGTCGAGAAGCCCAAACAGCTCGCCGGCGCCCTCAAGGACGCCTTCCGCCACAAGGGCCCCGCCCTCGTGGACATCGTCACCGACCCCAACGCCCTCTCCATCCCGCCCAAGATCAAGGCCGAGATGGTGACCGGCTTCGCCCTCTCCGCCAGCAAGATCGTCCTCGACGGCGGCGTCGGCCGCATGCTCCAGATGGCCCGCTCCAACCTCCGGAACGTGCCCCGGCCCTGACACGGGCGTCGTCGCGCGGGCATGCGGGCGTGCGGGTGGGGCAGCCTTCCGGGGACCAGTTCGACGCGACGCATGGGTGGGGGTTATGGCAGGGGAGGCAGGACAGCCGACGCGACTGCTCAGGAAGGTGGGGTGCGAGGATCTCACCGCGGTGCCGGAGGTGCGTCACGCGCTGCGCGCACTGCTGCGGGCCTGGGGCGGGCCGGGCGCCTCCGACGTGGCCGAGCTGCTCACCAGCGAGCTGGTGACCAATGCCCTCGTCCACACCGACCACGGGGCCGTCGTGACCGCGACGGTCGTGCCGGAGCAGCTGCGGGTGGAGGTCCGCGACTTCGTCCCCGGGCTCACCCCTCCGCCCGTACCGCCCGCCGACGACGGTACGCACGGACGGGGGCTGGTCCTCGTGCGGGAGCTGGCCGACTCCTGGGGGGTCGAGGAGCACGGGGTGGGCAAGGTCGTGTGGTTCGAACTGAACGGCGGGGCCGCCTGAGGGCGGCCCCGCCGTTCGGGCGGGAGGCGCGGTGATCAGCCGAACTGCTGCTCCAGGTCCTTGAGCTTGCGCTCCAGGGAGTCGAGCCGGGGCAGCGTCTGGGTGTCGTCCTCGGCGGTGAGGTCCACCGTCCGTGACTCAGTTCCCCTGACGGCTTGCAGGGAGGGCCGGGGCCGAAGAGGCAGTTGTCCCGGATCCGCTATGGCCGGTTCCGCGACGGCCGCCTGCACGGAGCCCGTCGCGGAACCGGATCCGGAGCCGGAGGCCTGCCCCGTCTCCGCGCCGGCGCCCGCACCGCCGGTCCCCGCACCGGCGGCCAGCGCCGCCACCTCCACCTGGCGTCCGCCGCCGCGGCCGAGCCCGAAGGCACGGTGCTGCCGGTTGAGCGCCTTGATCCGGGCCCGGTCCAGCTTGGCCTGCTCCCGGCGGCGGATGCGGTTGCGCTCCTTCTCGCGCCGGTCCTCCCGCACCTCGTCCACGGCCTCGTCCAGGGTCCGTACGCCCTCCAGGAGCATCAACGACCAGGCGGCGAAGGTCTCCCGGGGGGCCCGCAGCCACCGGACGATCCGGATCTGCGGCAGCGGACGGGGCACCAGGCCCTGTTCGCGCAGGGCCGCCCGGCGCGTCTGCTTCAGCGCCCGGTCGAAGAGGACGGCCGCCGAGAGGGACATGCCCGCGAAGAACTGGGGCGCCCCGTCGTGGCCCAGGCCCCGTGGGGCGTGCACCCAGTTGAACCAGGCCGCGGCACCGGCGAACAGCCAGACGAGCAGGCGCGAACCGAGCGCCGCGTCACCGTGGCTGGCCTCGCGCACGGCGAGGACCGAGCAGAACATGGCCGCGCCGTCCAGTCCGAAGGGGACGAGGTACTCCCAGCCGCCGGACAGGTTGAGGTTCTGCCGGCCGAAGCCCACGAGCCCGTGGAAGGAGAGCGCCGCCGCCACGGCGGCGCAGCAGAACAGCAGGCCGTAGGAGGCGAATCCGTAGACGGCCTCCTTGCGTCTGCGACGCTCCTCGCTGCGCTCCCAGGAGTCCTCGGCCGCGGCCTGGTCACCGGCGCGCTTCCCGCGCGCGAGCACCGCCACCGCCGTCAGGACTCCGGCCACCATCACGCCGCCCGGAAGCAGCCAGTCCAGCGATATGTCGGTCAGTCTCATGCGGTGTCCCTTGCATCGCAGTAGGGCCTTTGGCCGCCCATACTGGCCGAGCCCGTGGGGCGCACACGGGGTTTCCGGGCAAGTGCACGCCATAGGGGACGCGGGGCGCACGAACGGGTAGCTTCTGGTCGAACGTACAAGCGGAGCAGGGGAGTTGTGTTCGACGGACGTCACCCTTGAGGGTGGCGTAAGGTGCGGGCTTCCCCGAAGGGCTCCCCGGGGAGGTCAGGCGCCGGCCGCCGCGGCCGCCAGGCGCCGGACGCGCTCCGCGTCGCAGGTGCGCGGGCAGGTGAGGCAGGTCTCCTCGGGGCGCAGGGTGTAGAAGAAGCAGCAGGCCGCCCGGTCGCGGGTGGTGTGCGGGGCGCCGGCCGGGCCCCCGGTGCCCGGCAGTTCGCGGAAACCGGCCCCGCCCACGTACGGCTTGGCCGTGCCCGGCAGCAGCAGTTCGAGCTCCGCCTTGCCCCGTTCCTCCTCGCCGAGCAGGGCCGCGATGTACCAGAGGCCCTCGACGATCTCGTCCGTGGCCATGCCCCACAGGGCCCGGCTCCCCCGGCGCATCCGGGGGCGGAAGCCTTCGAGGACCGCCTCGAAGTGCTCGGCGAGCGAGGCCCGTACCTCCGCGCGCAGCGCCTCCTCGTCGGCGACCACCCGGGCGCCCGGCAGGGCGGCGGCCGGGTCGCCGGGCAGGCAGGCGAACTCCTCGACGCGCACCGCCATGCGGCCCGTGGCCCGGTGGAAGGCGACGTGCGCGGCGGGCAGCCGGGGGACCCGGCGCTCCAGGAACCAGGGGACCGTGACGAGCAGACAGGCGGACCAGGCGTAGCGGTGCAGCGCGAAGCTCGCGACCACGTCGGGGCGGGCCTCCTGCCCGTAGTCGCGGAGCACCTGCGCCTCGTCCCGGGCGAGGAAGGCGTCGAGGCCCGCCCCGCCGGCCGCCAGCTCGTCCGAGCCGATCCAGCCCGCTCCGCGCGGCACCCGCGCGTCCCCGCCCGTCTCCTCCACCCGCAGGCCCGGGAACACCTCGGTCAGCCGGGCGTACGCCGCGGCGACGGGGGAGGCGGGCACCGGCGCCGGAGAGCCGGACGGGACGGACGAGGCGGTGCGGGCGGGCAACAGGGCGGGGACGGTCATGCGGACCACCGAATCGCGATCGTTGGCAGGTAAGCCTTACCTTACCGGATCACTCCCGCTCTTTCATCACCGGCGGGAGCCCGTGACCTCCCGTGTCGCCCGTTCGCCTATCGTGCACAGAGGATCCCGGTATCGCGAGCCGGGCCCGGTACGAGGCCGCAGGAGGACCCGGGTGGAGCAGGGCGCAGCGCGCGAGCGGGCGACGGAGAGGCCGTCCCCGCCGTCCGGCGGAGCCGTACGCGTGCCCGAACAGGCGGTACGGGGCGAGCACACCCACGGAGAGCGGGACGAGGACGTGGCGGGCGTCCCCGCCCCCGGGGCGGTGCCCCGCCAGGTGCACCGCCACTCCGTCCGCGACCAGGTTCTCGACGCCCTGCGCACCGCGCTCGTGGGCGGCGAGCTCGCCCCGGGGGAGGTGTACTCCGCCCCGGCCCTCGGTGAGCGCCTGGGCGTCTCCGCCACCCCTGTCCGCGAGGCCATGCAGCGCCTCGCCGTCGAAGGCGCCGTCGAGGTGGTCCCCAACCGCGGCTTCCGTGTGATCGAACGCACGCCGCGCGAGCTCGCCGAACTTGCGGAGGTCCGTGCCCTCCTGGAGGTCCCGGTCATGCTCCGCCTCGCCCGTACCGTGCCCTCCGCCGACTGGGCCGCCCTCCGTCCGCTCGCCGAGGCCACCGCCGCCGCGGCGGCGCGCGGCGACCGCGCCCACTACGCCGAGACGGACCGTGCCTTCCACCGCGCGGTCCTCTCCCTCGCCGGCAACGAACAGCTCCTCACCGTCGCCGACGACCTGCACCGCCGCTCCCAGTGGCCCCTGATCAGCGCGCCCGCCCTCCGCCACGCGGACCTCGTCGCCGACGCCGCCGAACACCGGGCCCTCCTGGACGCCCTCGTCGCCCGCGACCTCACCGTCGTGGAGTCCCTGGTCAGAGAGCACTTCACGGGCTCGATGGGCTGACCTTCCCCGCCGGACCGCCGAGGCGGGGAGGCCGTCCCAGGAGGTGATCCGCCGGGGGGTCCCCGGCGGCGTGCGGCCCACTAAGGTCAAGGGCGTCCGTTCGCTCGCACCCGTGCCGTACGTGAGGTGTCCCATGCCGTCCGCGACCCCGTTCCCGGCATGGGAGGGACGCCGCACCGTCACCGGT
>NZ_JAPSIW010000960.1 GCF_031178505.1 Streptomyces sp.
ACCTCCGGGATCATCAGCGCCAAGGAGCGCCCGATCACCGCCGGCGGCGAGAAGGGCGACGGCAGTGACATCAGCTACGTCGACGCCCTCCAGACCGACGCGCCCATCAACCCCGGGAACTCCGGTGGGCCACTTCTCGACTCCCGGGCCCGCGTCATCGGCATCAACAGCGCCATCCGCGCGGCCGGCGGATCCGGTGACGGCGACGGGAGCGGCGAGCAGGCCGGCTCCATCGGCCTCGGCTTCGCCATACCGATCAACCAGGGCAAGCGGGTCGCCGAGGAACTCATCAACACCGGCAAGGCCACCCACCCCGTCATCGGTGTGAGCCTCGACATGCAGTTCAACGGCGACGGCGCCCGCGTGGGGGAGAAGGGCAAGGACGGCGCGCCGTCCGTCACCCCCGGCGGACCCGCCGCCCGGGCCGGGCTGCGGCCGGGCGACGTCATCGTCCGCGTCGACGGCCAGCGGGTGCACAACGGCGAGGAGTTGATCGTCAAGATCCGCGCCCACCGTCCCGGCGACCGACTCGAACTGACCCTGAAGCGGGGCGGCCGCGAGATCACCAAGACGCTGACGCTCGGTTCCTCCCAGGGCACCTGAGCGGCATGCGGAGGACACCGCGAGGTACCCGTCCGGCAGTTTCGGCGGGTACCGTGGACGGGGCCCTTGACCGGCATGAAGGAGCTACTAGGTGTTCACCGACATAGGCGCACTCGAGCTGGTGACGCTCGTCGTGCTGGCCGTGCTCGTCTTCGGGCCGGACAAACTGCCGAAGGTCATCCAGGACGTCTCCCGTTTCATCCGGAAGGTCCGTGACTTCTCCGACAGCGCGAAGGAAGACATCCGCAGCGAGCTGGGCCCGGAGTTCAAGAACTTCGAGTTCGAGGATCTGAACCCCAAGACCTTCATCCGCAAGCAGCTGGACGGCAACGAGGACCTGCGTGAGCTCAAGGAGCTCCGCAGCACCTTCGACCTCAAGAAGGAGATGAACGAGGTCGCCGACGCCGTCCACGGCCGGGAGTCCCAGCCCTCCTCCCTCACCGGAGCCCCGGCCGCCGGCACCGCCGTGAACGGTGCCCCCGTCACCGCCGTGAACGGCTCGCCCGACCTCGTGAAGAAGGACCGGCCGGACGCCGGCGAGCGCCCGCCGTACGACTCCGACGCGACCTGACGGCGGGCTGTCACCGGCCCGGCACTCCCTGGTGGCTATCCTCGCTCTGTCGAACGAACGAGGAGGCGGCCGAGATGGAGACCACGAGTCGGGCGGAGGGTGCGCGGGCGGCCCGGCGTTCCGCCGAGAGTTATCTGCGCGCGTCCTTCGCCTGGTACGGCCTCGACGAGGCTTTCACCGGGCCGCGCTGGCTCATGCAGGTCGGGACCGCGGCGGACGGCACCGTGCAGCACGGTTCGACCGGCCACGGCGACGAGCCGTCGATAAAGTCCGACGCGAGCGCCACCGAGAAGGAACGGTTCGCGGTCGTCGTGACCGTGGCGGCGAGCCCCGTACGGCGCACCGGCGACGGCACCGGCGTCCTCGAGGCCACCACGGTCTCCTCCGCCGCCTGGCTGGCCGGTTCCGGGCTTCTCGCCCACACCTGGCCCGCCTCCCTCGACCACGCGCTGCGCGACCACTGGCTGGACCAGCAGACCGAGACCGCCTTCGAGCTGGCCGACGACCTGGCCGGGCCCGCCTGGTCGACGCTCTCGCTGCCCGTGGACGGCGCGCCCGTGCCCTTCCACTACCGCGAGACCGAGTTCGGCTGGGTCCTCGCCGGCTCGGCATCGGGCGTGCACCTCGGGGCGTACGGGCGGGGCATGAGCGCGTACGGCCTCGGCTTCTCGCAGATCAAGGACCTCGGCGCGTACGCGTAGCACCGGGGCACGGGAAAGGGGCGCCCCCGGATGGGGGCGCCCCTTCGCCGTACGGCTCGGCCGCGTCAGAACTTGTTGCGCGGCGTGATGCCCAGGCTCATGCCCGACAGGCCGCGCTGGCGGCCGCCCAGCTTGCCGGCGATCGCACGCAGCGCCGCGCCGGCGGGGGAGTCCGGGTCCGACAGGACGACCGGCTTGCCCTCGTCGCCGCCCTCGCGCAGCCGCACGTCGATCGGGATGGAGCCGAGCACGGGAACGGTGGCGCCCGTGGTCC
>NZ_JAPSIW010000961.1 GCF_031178505.1 Streptomyces sp.
CGCCGCGCCGACGTACCGGTCGACGTCCGCCCGCACGTCGGTGTTCCAGCCGCCGAACCACTTCACCGTCGTCCGGTCCGCGATCCGCGTCCGGATCGTGCCGGCGCGCTGGTCGGTGGGGTGGGCGTCCACCCAGGCACGCGCGGTCGAGTGGGGGTCGGTGAAGAAGCCCTCGCGGGCCGTCGACGTCGTCAGGGAGACGTTGTCGACCATGATGTCGGTACGGACCGGCTGACCGCCGACCTGGAAGTCGATGTGTCCGTCGTCCGAGGCCAGCGAGGAGGTGAACGTCCAGCTGAACCGCTGCGGGGCGGTGGTCAGATCGAGGGTGTTCCCCAGGGTCTCGGGGTACGGGGAGACACCGAGCTGGACCGTCGACCTGATCCGCGCGGGCGTGGACGCCCGGGCCTCGAAGGAGAGCGTGTAGCGCGCCCCCTGACGCAGGGTGATGCCGCTCTGGCCCACGACCGTACGGTAGGACTGCCCGATCTGGTCCGCCGCTGCCGGTTCGACCGTGGCCCGCAGCGCGCCGCCGACCGAGCCCACCGACGCGCCGGGACCGGCCCACCAGTGCTCGCTGCTCGTGGTGAACGTGCCGTTCCGCGCCAGTTCGCCGTACAGGGCCGGCTCCGGGGCCGCCTGTGCCGCCGGGCCGGGCAGGGCGAGCAGGGCGAGGGCGCACGCCGAGGCGGCAAGGGCCCTGAGGGGTGTCGAGAGCTGTCTCATACTCGGCTTTCTGCTGCGGATGCGAAGGTGTCCGTGACGTGCGGCCCTACCGCAAGATCCCCTGGACAAGGGGACCTTACGGCACGGCACGCTTCCCCTCCCCGTGTCGGAGGGCACCGGTGCATCGAGGTCACCGGGACGGTGTCCCGGACGGCCGTGAGGGTCACACCGGTCCTGCCGCCCGCGCGCGTCACGGTTCGACCGGCGGAACGGGGGCGCGGAGCCCTCGGCCGGACCGTCCGGGGGCCGGCGTCCGTCGGCCGGGCCGTACGTGCCGGGGGAGCCGGTGGCCGAGAGGAACACCAGGCTCTCCGGGAACCTGTCGGCGACCGGGACCCCGGTGGTCCCGTTCGGGCCGGCGTCGCGGACGGTGACGCGGTACGTGACGTTCCGACGGTGGTGCGTTCGGGCCGGCGTCGCGGTACGTGACGGTCCGGCCGACGGTCAGGGTGGTGGCCCGGCCGCTTCCCCGGCGGCGTGGAGGTCGCGCCGGTACCGGTGGTCGAGCGGGGAGGCCCGCACCGCCGCGGATGCCGGCCTCCTCGTCCCGGCGTTCTCCGGGGTGCGGCACCGGAAAGCCCCTGTCAGGGCACGTTCCCCGTGTCCCCGGCGCGGGAGGGGCCGGCCCCGGCGCGCGGGAGGAGCGCGCGGTCCCCGCCGGGCGCCGGGCGTGAGCGCCCCCGCATCTGTCCGCCCGGAGCGCGCGCCCGGTGGGCCGACACGTTTCTGCGGTGAAACACCGCGTCCGGCCGGGTGAGTCCGCGCGTCGGGGCCTGCCGCCCCCGGACCCGGGACGCTACAAACCGACCGTGATCAGGAACCTTTCACGGGGCATGCCCACGCTCCTCCTCGCCCTCGTCCTCCCCGTCGCCCCCGCGTCCGCGGCGGACCACGGGAACAAGGCCCTCGCCCCCCACCCCGTCGTCTTCGTCCACGGCTGGAACTCCGACGGCTCGACCTGGCGGACCATGGCCGGACGCTTCCGCTCGGACGGCTGGCCGGCCGGGCACCTCGACCAGTGGACGTACGACGCCAGGCAGTCCAACGCCACGACCGCCGCACGGCTCGCCGAGGAGATCGACCGCGTCCTGGCCGCCACCGGCGCCGCCAAGGTCGATGTCGTCACCCACTCGATGGGCGGCCTCTCCTCGCGCCACTACCTCAAGAAGCTCGGCGGCACCGCCAAGGTCGACGCCTGGGTCTCCCTGGCCGGCCCCAACCACGGGACGGAGACCGCGCGCTGGTGCGGCGGCGCCCCCTGCGTCGAGATGCGACCGGGATCCGCCTTCCTCAACACCCTCAACACCGGTGACGAGACCCCCGGTTCGCCCCGCTACGCCACCTGGCGCTCACCCTGCGACATGATCATCAGCCCCAAGGACAGCGTCGCCCTCACCGGCGCGGTCAACCACACCACCGCCTG
>NZ_JAPSIW010000962.1 GCF_031178505.1 Streptomyces sp.
GGTGCCAGTGTCCTGTCGGCGGCGGTGCTGGGGATCGTGGTCGCCGCCGCCGTCTCCTGCGCCGCCTTCTACCTCTTCTACACGCACGAGGACGCCGCCGGACGGCCCGCGCCCTACTGACCGAGGGCGCCGGCCCGCGCGCCCGGTGCGGTGTGGCGGCGCCGGTGGTCCACGGCCACGGCGGCGAGCAGCACCGGCCAGGCGAGGAGCGGCGCGTAGCAGACGATCACCAGCGCCTCCTGCGCCGGTGAGGCCGGTATCCCGGGCCCGAGGCCGGCGGCGGAGGCGTAGAACCCCCAGGCGATGAGCGCGCACAGGCCCGTGACGCCGGCGAACGCGGTCCGCCACGCGACCACCGGGTTCACCGGCCGGCCGCCGAGGAACGGCATCCGGCGCGGGAGGACCTCGCCCCACGGGCGGACGAGCCCCAGGGTGAGGAAGGCCAGCAGCTCGGACACGACGCTCAGGGAGACCACGTACACCGCCTCCCCGGTGCTCATCATCCCGCCCGGACCGTGGTGCCAGGCGTCCTGGGTGACCGGAAGGCCGGCGACGAGCGCGAGGCGCCACAGGCCGGACGGCAGAGTGAGGAGGGGCACGGCGTGGGCGGCGAGGACGGCCCAACGGGGCACGCCGGCAAGGGCCTTGATGCTCATCATGGGAGCAGGTTCCGCCGGGCCGGGGGTACGGGGCGTCGCCCCGGCGAACGGTCCTCCTCCGCCGCGCGGTGGAGCCGCCGTACACCCTCCGGGCCGCCGCCCGGCGGCGGTGGCGGGCCGGTGGCTCCCGCAGCAGACTGGGAGGAGCGCCCCTCGGGGCCCCGGCGCCCCGGCGCGCCGCGCGACCGGCCCGGAGGTGCGGGCAGGAGCCGGAGGACACGGCAGGACGGACCGGCACGAGGACACGGCATGACCGACGACCACGAGCGAACCGCGCGGACCGGCGGCCGGAAGCGGCCGGCCCGAAACGGCCACCGCGCCACCCGTCATCCCGCCACCGGCCGCCGCCGCACGGAGCCGGACGGCCCGCCCGGTGCGGACGACACGCCCGGCGGGGGCGCGGCATGAGCGGCGGCGGGGACGGCGGGCTCGCCGTCGAGACCGAGGGCCTGGTCAAGGTCTTCGGCACCAACCGCGCCGTCGACGGCGTCGACCTGCGGATCCCCGCCGGCACCGTCTACGGGGTCCTCGGCCCCAACGGCGCCGGCAAGACCACGACCGTCAAGGTCCTGGCGACCCTGCTGCGCCCGGACGGCGGCCGCGCCCGCGTGTTCGGCCGCGACGTGGTCACCGACGCGGACGCGGTACGGGGCCGGGTCAGCCTCACCGGCCAGTACGCCTCGGTCGACGAGGACCTGACCGGCACCGAGAACCTGGTGCTGCTCGCGCGCCTGCTCGGGCACACGCGAGCGGCCTCGCGGGACCGGGCCGCGCGGCTCCTGGCCGCCTTCGGGCTGTCGGAGGCGGCGGGCCGGCAGGTGAAGACGTACTCGGGCGGCATGCGGCGCCGGATCGACATCGCGGCCTCCCTGCTCAACACCCCGGACCTGCTGTTCCTGGACGAGCCGACCACCGGCCTCGACCCGCGCAGCCGGAACCAGGTGTGGGACATCGTGCGCGCGGTCGTCGAGCAGGGCACGACCGTGCTGCTCACCACGCAGTACCTCGACGAGGCGGACCGGCTGGCCTCCCGCATCGCCGTCATCGACCACGGCCGGGTGATCGCCGAGGGCACCAAGGGCGAGCTGAAGGCCTCGGTGGGCGCCGGTTCCGTGCACGTACGGCTCCGGGACCCGGCGCGGCGCGCGGACGCCGAGCGGGTCCTCGCCGGCGCCCTGCGCACCTCCGTCCAGCTCGACGCCGACCCGGTGGCCCTCACCGCGACGGTCGACGGGCGGGGTACGGAGCGGGGTGCGGCGGAGCAGGCGGCGCGGGCGCTGGCGGAGCTGTCGCGGGCGGGGATCGCCGTGGACGACTTCGCGCTCGGGCAGCCGAGCCTGGACGAGGTGTTCCTCGCCCTGACGGAACGGAAGGGACCGCCGGCATGACCACCGTCACCACCGGCAAGGACAAGGACCCCGCGGCCGGTCCGGCCGGGGCCGCCGACGCCACGGACTTCGTCGCCCCGCGCGCCGAGGACCTCGCG
>NZ_JAPSIW010000247.1 GCF_031178505.1 Streptomyces sp.
CCGAGCACCTCCCCCGCGCCGACCGACGGCAGCTGGTCCACGTCGCCCACGAGCAGCAGGTGGGCACCCGGTGCCACCGCCTTGACCAGCTTGTTGGCGAGGAGGAGGTCCAGCATGGAGGCCTCGTCGACCACGATCAGATCGGCGTCGAGCGGCCGGTCCCGGTCGTAGGCCGCGTCCCCGCCCGGCTTCAGCTCCAGCAGGCGGTGGACGGTGGACGCCTCGGCGCCGGTCAGCTCCGCGAGCCGCTTGGCGGCCCGGCCGGTGGGCGCGGCGAGCACCACCTTGGCCCGCTTGGCCCGGGCCAGCTCCACGATCGACCGGACGGTGAAGGACTTGCCGCAGCCCGGCCCGCCGGTCAGGACCGCGACCTTCTCGGTCAGGGCGAGCCGCACGGCCTGCTCCTGCTCGGCCGCCAGGCTCGCCCCGGTGCGGTCGGCCAGCCACGCCAGGGCCTTGTCCCAGGCCACGTCCCGGAAGGCCGCCAGCCGGTCCTCCTCGGCCCGCAGCAGCCGCCGCAACTGCCCGGCGAGGGAGAGCTCCGCCCGGTGGAAGGGGATCAGGTAGACGGCGGTCACGGGGGCGCCCTCGGGGCCGGGCACGGTCTCCCGTACGACTCCCTCGGGGTCCTCGGCGAGCTCGGCCAGGCACTCGATGACGAGGCCGGTGTCCACCTGGAGGAGCTTCACGGCCTCGGTGATGAGCCGTTCCTCCGGCAGGAAGCAGTGCCCCTGGTCGGTGGACTGCGACAGCGCGTACTGGAGCCCCGCCTTCACACGGTCGGGGCTGTCGTGCGGGATGCCGACGGCCTGGGCGATCCGGTCGGCGGTGAGGAAACCGATGCCCCACACGTCGGCGGCGAGCCGGTACGGCCGGCCGCGCACCACCGAGATCGAGGCGTCACCGTACTGCTTGTAGATCCGCACGGCGATGGACGTCGACACACCGACCCCCTGGAGGAAGACCATGACCTCCTTGATCGCCTTCTGCTCCTCCCAGGCGGCCCCGATCAGCCGGGTCCGCTTCGGCCCGAGCCCCGGGACCTCGACGAGCCGCTCCGGCTCCTTCTCGATGACGTCGAGCGTCTCCGTGCCGAAGTGGTCCACGATCCGCTCGGCGATCCTGGGGCCGATGCCCTTGATGAGTCCGGAGCCCAGGTAGCGGCGGATGCCCTGGACGGTCGCGGGCAGCACCGTGGTGTAGTTCTCGACGGTGAACTGCCTGCCGTACTGCGGGTGGGAGCCCCACCGGCCCTCCATCCGCAGCGACTCCCCCGGCTGCGCGCCGAGCAGCGACCCGACGACGGTGAGCAGATCACCGGCGCCCCGCCCGGTGTCGACCCGCGCGACCGTGTACCCGTTCTCCTCGTTGGCGTAGGTGATCCGCTCCAGGACCCCCTCGACCACCGCCAGATTGACCATGCCCCGACCGTAGCGAAGAGGTCGGACAGCGGGAGGGGCTCCCGGCAGGTCCCCGGCACGGCAACGGCGGCCCCGCGAGGGCCGGGTGGGGCGCCCCGGCGGGTGGCGGGCGGCGCCGAGGTGCCGGGGCGGGGGCGGGCGCCTAGCGTGGGAGGCATGGCTGACGAAACGTGGGAGCGGAACGTGTACGGACGGCGCCCGGCGGGCGCGGACGACGGGGCACCGTCGTGGGCGTGGACGCGGGGGGAGGCGCGGTGATCCGCGGACTGATGGGCGGCGTCGTCCTGAACCGGGTCGCCAGGCCGGCGGCGAAGGCGATCGCGAAGCGGACGGGCCTGCCCGCCCCCGCCGTGAGCCGGGCCCTCCAGGTGCTGCTCCCCGCCGCCCTGGCGGTGATCACGAAACGGGCCGCCGCCCGGAAGGGAAGGGGCGGCGGGCACAAGTAGCCCGGGGCCGGTCCGCGCCCCGGCGAGGTACGCGACTTCCCCGGGGGCGGAGCGGGGCGGGCGGGAAGACCGCCGCTCCGGCCCCGCCGCACCGGGGCCGGAGCGGAGTCCGGTCAGACGTCCAGGAAGGCGGCCAGCGTCTCCTCCAGGACCTCCACGCCGTCCCTCGCCCACAGGTCGTCGTTGAAGAGTTCGACCTCGACCGGGCCCGTGTAGCCGGTCTTCTCCACCAGGTCCGACCAGGCCCGCAGGTCGATCACGCCGGTGCCGAGCTGGCCCCGGCCGGTGAGGACGCCGGCCGGGAGCGGGGTCGTCCAGTCGGCGAGCTGGTAGGAGTGGATGCGGCCGGCCGCGCCCGCGCGTGCCACCGCCGCCGGGGCCCGGTCGTCCCACCAGAGGTGGTACGTGTCGACCGTGACGCCCACCTGCTCGGCCGGGAACCGTTCGGCGATGTCCAGGGCCTGGTCCAGGGTGGAGACGGCGCAGCGGTCGGCGGCGTACATCGGATGGAGCGGTTCGATGGCGAGACGGACGCCGCGCTCCCCCGCGTACGGGGCGAGCGCGCCGACGGCCTCGGCGATCCGGGCGCGGGCCGAGGGCAGGTCGGGGCAGGCGGTGGTGAGGCCGCCGGAGACCAGGACGAGGGTGTCGGTGCCGAGGGTGGCCGCCTCGTCGATCGCCGCCCGGTTCTCCTCCTCCCAGCCGTCGGTGGTGAAGAAGCCGCCCCGGCAGAGGGTGGTGACGGCGAGCCCCGCCTCCCGCACGAGCGCGGCCGCCGCCTCGACCCCGTACTCCCGGACGGGCTCGCGCCACAGGCCGACGCCGGGGACGCCGAGCCGGACGCAGGCGGCGACCAGCTCGGGCAGGGTCAGCTGCTTGACCGTCATCTGGTTGATGCTGAAGCGGTCCTGGTTCACTGCGGCACTCCGTACACGGTGAGCAGGGACCGCATCCGCGCCTCGGCGCGCGCCGGGTCGGGGAAGAGGCCGAGCCCGTCGGCGAGTTCGTAGGCCCGGGCGAGGTGCGGCAGGGAGCGGGCGGACTGGAGGCCGCCGACCATGGTGAAGTGCTCCTGGTGGCCGGCGAGCCAGGCGAGGAGGACGACGCCCGTCTTGTAGAAGCGGGTCGGGGCCTCGAAGAGGTGCCGGGAGAGGGTGACGGTCGGGTCGAGGACCTTGCGGAACCCCTCGGTGTCACCGGTGTCGAGGAGCCGTACGGCCTCGGCGGCGAGCGGGGCCAGCGGGTCGAAGACGCCGAGCAGGGCGTGGCTGAAGCGGTTGCCCGCCGGCGGCTCCTCGCCGGCGATCAGCTCGGGGTAGTGGAAGTCGTCACCGGTGTAGCAGCGTACGCCCTCCGGCAGGCGGCGCCGGAGTTCCACCTCGCGGCGCGCGTCGAGGAGGGAGATCTTGACGCCGTCGACCTTGTCGGGGTGGGCGGCGATGACCTCCAGGAAGGTCTCGGTGGCGGTGTCGAGGTCGGCGGAGCCCCAGTAGCCGTCGAGCGCCGGGTCGAACATCGGGCCGAGCCAGTGGAGGATCACCGGCTCGCTCGCCTGGCGCAGGAGGTGGCCGTAGAGGCCGAGGTAGTCGTCGGGGCCGCCGGCCGTGGCGGCGAGGGCGCGGGAGGCCATGAGGACGGCCTGGGCCCCCGACTCCTCGACGACGGCGAGCTGTTCCTCGTAGGCGGCGCGGATCTCCGGCAGGGTGCCGCCGGCGGTGAGCTGGTCGGTGCCGACCCCGCAGGCGATCCGGCCGCCGACGGCCTTCGCCTCGGCGGCGGAGCGGCGGATGAGCGCGGCGGCCCCGGCCCAGTCCAGGCCCATGCCGCGCTGGGCGGTGTCCATGGCCTCGGCGACGCCGAGCCCGTGCGCCCACAGGTGGCGCCGGAAGGCGAGGGTGGCGTCCCAGTCGATCGCGGCGGGCGCGTCGGGGGTGGTGTCGGCGTACGGGTCGGCGACGACGTGGGCGGCGGAGAAGACGGTACGGGAGGTGAGCGGGCCGGCCGGGGGGAGCGCGAGCGGTTCGGCGCGGGGCTCGTACTCCCGTACGCCGCCGCCGGTCACGGGGAGGCGGAGGGTCACAGCGACACCTCCGGCACGGCCAGGCGGCGGCCCTCGGCGGCGGACCTCAGGCCGAGTTCGGCGAGCTGGACGCCGCGGGCGCCGGCGAGGAGGTCCCAGTGGTAGGGCTCGCCGAGGACGACATGGCGGAGGAACAGCTCCCACTGGGCCTTGAAGCCGTTGTCGAACTCGGCGTTGTCGGGGACCTCCTGCCACTGCTCGCGGAAGGACTCGGTGGCCGGGATGTCGGGGTTCCAGACCGGCTTGGGAGTGGTCGAGCGGTGCTGGACACGGCAGCCGCGCAGACCGGCGACGGCGGATCCGTGCGTGCCGTCCACCTGGAACTCCACGAGTTCGTCGCGGTGGACGCGGACCGCCCAGGAGGAGTTGATCTGGGCGACGGCGCCGCCCTCCAGCTCGAAGACGCCGTAGGCGGCGTCGTCGGCGGTGGCCTCGTAGGGCTTGCCCTGCTCGTCCCAGCGGCGCGGGATGTGGGTGGTGACGTGGGCGCTGACGGAGGTGACACGGCCGAACAGCTCGTGGAGCACGTACTCCCAGTGCGGGAACATGTCGACCACGATGCCGCCGCCGTCCTCGGCGCGGTAGTTCCAGCTGGGGCGCTGGGCGTCCTGCCAGTCGCCCTCGAAGACCCAGTAGCCGAACTCGCCGCGCACGGAGAGGATCTCGCCGAAGAAGCCGCCGTCGATGAGCCGCTTCAGCTTGAGCAGGCCCGGGAGGAAGAGCTTGTCCTGGACGACACCGTGGCGGATGCCGGCGGCCTCGGCGAGGCGGGCGAGTTCGAGGGCGCCGGCGAGGTCGGCGGCGGTGGGCTTCTCCGTGTAGACGTGCTTGCCCGCCGCGATGGCCTTCGTCAGGGCCTCGGCGCGGGCGGAGGTGACCTGGGCGTCGAAGTAGATGTCGACGGTGTCGTCGGCGAGGACGGCGTCGAGGTCGGTGGTCCAGTGGTCGAGGCCGTGGCGCTCGGCGAGGGCGCGCAGGGCGTGCTCGCGGCGGCCCACGAGGACGGGCTCGGGCCACAGGACGTCGCCGTTGCCGAGGTCGAGTCCGCCCTGCTCGCGCAGGGCGAGGACGGAGCGGACGAGGTGCTGGCGGTATCCCATGCGTCCGGTGACGCCGTTCATGGCGATGCGGACTGTCCTGCGTGTCACGAAGGATCCTCTCCCCGGAGATCGCTCTCCCCGGCGTGCGGTGCTCGCGGTGCGGGGCGGTGCGGTTCCGAACCCCGATAGAAAGCGCTTTCTGTCACGGATGACGCTAGCCTGCCGACATCACGCCGGACAAGGGCCTTGGAGGTACGTGCACGATGACCGTCACCCTGGCGGACGTGGCCGCCCGCGCACGGGTCTCCCCCGCCACCGTCTCCCGCGTCCTCAACGGCAACTACCCCGTCGCCGCCTCGACCCGTGAGCGGGTCCTCCTGGCGGTGCGGGAACTCGACTACGTGCCCAACGGACCCGCGAGCTCCCTCGCCGCCGCCACCTCCGACCTCGTCGGGGTCCTCGTCAACGACATCGCCGACCCCTTCTTCGGGATCATGGCGGGCGCGGCGCAGAGCGCGATCGGCGAGGGCGCGGGGGGCCGGGGCGGCGCGGAGAAGCTCGCCGTCGTCTGCAACACGGGCGGTTCCCCCGAACGGGAGCTCACCTACCTCACCCTGCTCCAGCGCCAGCGGGCCGCCGCCGTCATCCTCATGGGCGGTTCCCTGGAGGACCCGGAGCACCTGGCGGCCACGTCCGGGAAGCTGGCCCGCCTCACCGAGGCCGGGACCCGGGTGGTGCTGTGCGGGCGCCCACCCGTGCCCGGTGACACGGGGGCGGCGGTGCTCGTCTTCGACAACCGGGCGGGTGCCCGGCTGCTGACGGAGCATCTGCTGGCGCTCGGACACCGGCGGATCGGTTACGTGGCGGGGCCGGCCGACCGCACGACGACCCGGCACCGGCTGGAGGGGCACCGGCAGGCCCTCGCCGCGGCGGGCGTCCCCGAGGGACCCACGGTGCACGGGCCGTACGACCGGCGCTCCGGCCACGAGGCGACGGCCGGGCTGCTGGCCCGCGACCCGGACCTCACGGCCGTGGTGGCCGCCAACGACACGGTGGCCCTCGGCGTCTGCGCGGCCCTGCGGGAGCGGGGCCTGTCCATCCCGGGCGACGTGTCGGTGGCCGGCTTCGACGACCTGCCGTTCTCGGTGGACGCCGTACCGGCCCTCACGACCGTGCGCCTCCCCCTCCACGCGGCGGGCGCCCGCGCGGGACGCCTGGCCACGGGAGCGGAGGAGCTGCCGCCCGGCGGTCCGGCGGTGGTCCCGGTCGAGCTGGTGCTCCGGGGGTCGACGGGGGCGCCGCGGGGCTAACGGGACGGGAGGGGCCGGCGGGGGGCCGGCGCGGAGGGTTCGGCGACGGTCAGGGTGTCCACCATGCGGCTCAGCCTGTGACGGGCGCGGGTCGCGTGGGGGCGGGGGAGGGTGACCTCGGCCACGGCCCGGGCCGCGCCCGTGACCGCGTACTCCAGGGCCAGCACCGGCGTGCCGACGAGCGTCGCGGCGATACGGGCGAGGGCCCCGGGCGTGTCCCTGAGGGTCACGGTCATCGTGCACACGTCGCCGGAGAGGGACGCGCCGGGGGCGGTGCGGGTGTCGTCTGCCATGGGGTTTTCCTGTCCGTGTCGTGCGGCCGGGTGGGCCGGGGAATCAGGGCCGGGGGTCAGGGCCGGGGGTCAGGGCCGGGGGAAACGAAAAGACCCCTCGCGGAACGCGAGAGGTCTGCGTGCGGGCGGTGGACCGCCTGGGAGGGATCACTCCCCAGGTCGCCCCGGTGCCGGCACGCGGGCGCCGATAATGAGCCGCCGCTGCATGCCGGGGATTCTCACACGACGGGCCCGGGGCGGCGAGGCCGTCTCAGCTTCCGGACGGGGTCAGGCCGGTGGCCGCGAGGACGGCGTCGACCGTCTCCTCGACCGTGAGGTCCGCGTTGTCGATCCACACGCCCCGGCCGGACAGTTCGGCCCGCATGGCCTCGTCCAGGAACGCCCAGTTGGTCGTGAGGCGCTTGTGGCGGGCGTTGTTGCGCTCCCAGGCCGTCTCGGGGCCGGGGGCGAGGAACACCGGGTGGAGCCGCAGGTTCCCGGCCCGGGCGCGGTAGAAGTCCAGGTGCGAGCGGCGTACCACCACGTCGTCGACGACGGGCAGGAAACCGGCCGCCGCGAAGCTGCCCGCGAGCAGGCACGCGTGGCGCGCGCGCAACAGGATCTGGCGGTCGGCCTCCGGGTCCCCGTCCGGGGTCGGCCATCGGCCGCCGCTGACGATCAGTTCCTGGAGGTGGTCCACCTCGATGTGCGCGGCGCGCGGGAAGCGGGCCGCGAGGGCGGCGGCGACGGTCGACTTGCCGCTGCCGGGGATGCCGGCGAGGAGGACGGCCCCCGGTACCGGTTCGGGGGCGTCGACGGTGAGGTGCTCGAAGGTCATGCGGTCCTCTCGGGCGGGCCGGCGGTACGGGCCCGGACGGACGGGCCACGGGCGGGGCGGTCCCTGGGCGGGGCCGCTCGCGGACGGGTTCCGGGGCGGCCGGCCCCGCCGCCGCGCCCCGTGCCGTACGGCCGGCCCTCCGGCGTACGGCCCCGGTCCCGCCGCCGACCGGGGAACGCTACGGCGCGACCGGTTCCGGCGCCAGTGGTTTCTCCGGCGCCGGCTCGCGCTTCGGGGTGAGGGAGGTGAGCGCCACCCCGCCGACCAGGAGGGCCGCCGCGCACCACCGGAGGGGGCTCACGCCCTCACCGAGGAAGAGGGCCGCCGAGGACATGCCGAAGACGGGGACGAGGAGGGAGAAGGGGGCGACGGAGGAGGCCGGGTAGCGGCGGAGCAGCCAGCCCCAGGCGCCGAAGCCGAAGACGGTGGCGACCCAGGCGATGAAGACGATGACGCCGACGCCCACCGGGTCGAGGTCCCGCAGCGCGGCCAGGTCGCGCTCGGGGCCCTCGACGAGCAGGGAGAGCGCGAGCAGCGGCAGGACGGGCACGGTGCTCACCCAGACCATGAAGTTGAGCGCGTCGGGCGGGGCGGCCTTGCGGGTGAGGACGTTGGACACGCCCCAGGCGACGGCGGCGGCGATCACCAGCAGGAAGCCGGTCAGCGAGCTAGACGCCCCCTCGTCGATCGCCGCGACCCCGATGCCGGCGAGGGCGACGGCCATGCCGGTCAGCTTGACGCGGCCGGGCCGCTCGCCGAGCGCGAGGAAGGCGAACACGGCCGTGAAGACGGCCTGGACCTGGAGGATCAGGGAGGAGAGGCCGGCCGGCGCGCCCATGCTCATGCCGGTGAACAGCAGACCGAACTTGGCGACGCCGAGGGCCAGTCCGACTCCCACGATCCACTTCCAGGCGACCTTGGGACGGCCGACGAAGAAGACGGCGGGCAGGGCGGCCACGAGGAAGCGGAGCGCGGAGAAGAGCAGCGGCGGGAAGTGGTCGAGGCCGAGGTCGATGATGACGAAGTTGACTCCCCAGAGGGCGGTGACCAGGGCGGCGAGGGCGAGGTGGGCGGGGCGCATGCGATCGAGCATGGTGGGCCGGAACGTGTAGCACCAGCGCGGGTTTCTTCATGGTCGAATGAAGCAGCGCTTCATCCATGTCCCCGGTCCCGGACGGGAGTCACCGTGCTCGATCTCGGCCGTCTGCGCGCCCTGCACGCCGTCGCCGTCCACGGCAGCGTCGGCGCCGCTGCCGCCGCCCTCGG